>NZ_JBVFXW010000007.1:0-96213 GCF_055522395.1 Psychrobacter sp. TPE 89C | reverse complement strand
GCAGCGGTAGTTCAGTTGGTTAGAATACCGGCCTGTCACGCCGGGGGTCGCGGGTTCGAGTCCCGTCCGCTGCGCCATATTTAAAACGAATTTAGGCTTTCGAGTTTAAGCAAGTTTCGCCTCAAACATTAGATTGTTTGAGGTTTTTTTGTGTCTGTAGTATCACCTAAAACTCAGATTGGTGTGTGGTAAGACTTCTGAATAGAAGAGAACAGACCATCTAAAGCATTTATGTCCTTATCCTGTGCCTTTCTATTCTATTTCTTACTTTATCGTGTATCGCATTTTACGATTGATCAAAGGAAAATAATGCTGCTTTTACTTCTACTTAAGGTTTGATCAGGTAATTTTTCTCATTTCTAAGGTTGAATGACGCCTAACTTTCAACATAGGCTGGCTGGCAAACAAGACAATCACACCAACTAATGAAAACACACCAAAGGCGTAGAATGCAGTAGCAGCACCATACCGATCCACAATCAAACCAGTAAAGATGACAGGCACACTAAGCCCTATATAAGCCATCAAAAAATAGCCTGCACTCGCACGTGCCTGCTCATTGCCAGCCGAGCGTGCGACTCCTAGCATACCTCCTAAATAGACAAAGCCATAACAACTACTGCTAGCTAAAAAAGCAGCCCAAAGAATCACTGGAAGGTTGGCGTTCAAGGTTCCCCAAGCCAATAAAACATATGCTGGTAGTAAGATTAAGAGGCCTATCTTGCTTGAAACTTGAGGGTCAAGTTTTCGGGCGATTGGCTGAACAATCAATCCACAACTGATGGCTAACATAGAGGATATCCCTGCATACTTAGCGAGTCCATGCGTGGCCAGTACTGAGGGAATAACTGACAACACCAATCCGGTCGTCGCCCAACAAATCAAAATACCGCTGCCATACCAGATGACTTCACGGTTAAAATAAGGTAGCCGTAGCATAGATGTGGGCAAATTAGTGCGTTTAGGTGACGTTTCGGGTAATTGATACACTAAAAATATCGCAACAAGACCGCTTGCTAGCAGTAAGAAAAAACTGGCTGGCTGCTCTGTTTCGTAAAACATCAAAGAAACTGTCGTCAAAGCAGGGCCAAGACCAAAACCTATCGTCGTACTGGCCGTCACCCATGCTGTCGCACGCATCGTATCTGATGAGCCAAGCAGCTCAATCATATAGGCAGTCGCCGTAGCAGCCATTAGAGCTGTTCCCACACCCAGTATGAATCGCGCTACTGCTAACGCTCGCGTGTACGGATAAAACAACATGAGAGCCGTCGCCGCTATTGATAGTGCCAAAGAGATTAAAATGGTCTTGCGTCGTCCGATGCGATCAGACAATCCACCAAAAGCCAACAATACCGGTATGACGCCTAATACATAAAAGGAAAACGCTATCGTAGTTGCTAGTACGCCATAGCCATCATTGTGTGCGTAAACGGCATAAAGCGGCCCTTGAATATTGACGCTTGTCGTTATCACGCATAAGGCAAAGGCCAAATATTTATTATATTTTTTAGTGGTCATATATTGCTACTTTTTGAAGAATGATCATTGAATTGACTGAGGTTAGAGCGATTCACAATAGAATGACACCTACCTCTACATCGTTTTATGTTCAATGATTAAAACAAAAGCGCAGTAGGTTATCTACATACAATCCAGTACAATTAGACAGAACTGTTTGGTCTATAGAGCCCATACAGTTCGGATATCAAGTCAATATATTTTCTCATCTATAATTTTGAGACAAGACTTCATAGAAGCTGACCTACCAAAAAATGTAAAAATATGAATAATAAGTTAACACGTATCGAAATTGTCATGGCTGACGTAAGAGAGAAAATAGCGACCGTTATCTATATGCCAGAATCACGTCTGCCGTCTGTACGGGCAGCCGCTAAAAGCTATGGATTTTCACCATCTACTGTGGTTGAAGCTTATGAGCGCCTGCAAACTGAGGGAATTATCTACTCTCGGCCTGGTGCAGGATTCTACGTGGCAGAGACGACAGCGCCGCTATTATTGACAGATATAGCGCCAAAAATTGACCGAGTGGTAGATCCATTATGGGTATCACGGCAGTCACTGGAGCCACCCGATGGTGCGCTAAAGCCAGGCTGCGGCTGGTTACCAGCAGATTGGCTGTTTGAGGCAGGTATACGCCGTGGCTTGCGAAATGTGGCAAAGGCTGACGTGTCCATTATCAGTGAATATGCAACGCCGCTAGGACTGTTACCATTGCGCCAACTATTCACGCGGCGTATGGCAGGATTGAGTATCAATGCAGAACCGTCACAGGTGATATTAACGGATTCAGGTACTCAAGCGATAGATTTGATTTTTCGATTTTTGCTGACACCAGGTGATACGGTCGTCGTCGATGATCCGTGCTACTTTAACTTTCGAGCACAGCTGCTTGCCCATCGGGTCAAAGTAGTTGGTGTCCCTTACACGCCAAACGGGCCAGATGTAGAGGCCTTTGCAGCGATTTTAGATGAGCATAAGCCGCGCCTATACATCACCAATGCTGCCATTCACAATCCTACGGGTGCAACGTTATCACCTGCTACGGCATACCGTGTATTACAATTGGCTCAAGCGGCTGGTTTGTACATTATCGAAGACGATATTTTTGCAGATTTTGAAGTCAAGCCTGCGGCGAGATTGGCGGCTTTAGATGGGTTATCACGAGTATTCTATATCGGCAGTTTTTCTAAAACGTTATCCGCATCCCTACGCTGTGGTTATATTGCAGCGCCTATAGAATGGGTTGAGAGCTTGGTAGATTTAAAGATAGCGACTGGCTTTGGTGGCAGTCAGTTGGCGGCAGCTGTTGTTTTCTCAGCACTGACTGACAGCGGCTATCGTAAACATATGAATGATACGCATACTCGGCTGGCAAGCGCGCGTACTCATACGCTACCACGACTGGCTAAATTAGGCATCGTACCGTGGCTGCTCCCACAAGCAGGTATGTTCCTATGGTGCCGATTACCTGAGAATAATAATGCGACCGAGTTAGCCAATCGCTGTTTATCAAAAGGTGTGGTATTGGCACCGGGCAACGTTTTTAGTCAATCGGACAATGCTGAAAACTTTATGCGTTTCAATGTGGCGCAAATGAATCATTCAAAAATATTTGAGGTATTGGCTCAATCGATGACTTAGGTAGTTAGCTTTCTATAAGTTGCTCGATAGGGTTTGAAAGTAAAATATCGCTAATTGAAGCAAGACTTTACCCATAAAAAAAACCGCCTTTAATAAAAGACGGTTTTTTGTTTTAGCTTACTGTTAGACAGTCTATTTATACTAATCTTGTAGATAGCTTAATAGGCGCATAAATTCAATGTACATCCACACTAGTGTGGCAAGTATACCGATGCTGAATAGCCATTCGTAGTCTTCTGAGATGCCCATTGCCACACCGCGGTCGATATTATCGAAGTCCAATAGCAGTGTGAAAGAAGCAATAACAATAACGAATAAGCTAAAGCCAATAGCGATAACGCCGCCTTCAAACAAGAAAGGTAAGCTTGAGCCGAATGCTAAAGAAAGCACCCACTGAGCCACATAGACCAGCATGATGGCAATAACGGCTGAGGTCAGGATTGAACGGAACTTTTGAGTAACTTTGACTAAACCTGAACGATATAGACCTAGCATAACGGCTGCTGTGACAAAGGTTGCACACATAGCAGTCACTGGCACACTTGGATACATTCTCATAAAGAAAAGTGAAATACCGCCTAAAAATATACCTTCTAGTAGTGCATAAGGTACAGCCAAAGTCTTGGCTTTTTGTGGCTTAAAAGTGATAAAAAGAGCGAGAACGAATGCAGCAATCATGCTACCAAAAGCTGCCATCGTGATAAAACCCTGCGATAGACCTGCCATAAGTGCATAAAAGAAAAAGCCCACACCAGTGATAGCTGATAGCCCAAGTAATAGACTGGTCTTTTGAATAACACCCTTGACCGTCATTGGATTCCCGCCGATCGCAAGTTCTGCGCGACTGACAATAGGATTGGCCATATATATGTCCCTAATAATAAAATATAAATGAGTTAGATAACAGCTACTTTAGCAAATCCGCCATTATTGTCAACTGTGTTTGCGTGACGGCCATAAAGGCCTCACGACATTCTGTAGTTGCTTATTGAATTATAATAATGTGATGCTATGTAGCTAAATAAACACGTCTAAAAGTAACGTATGATGGCTTTTATATGGGGTCGATTACGACAGTTAACAACGATAATTCATAAACATGCTAGTCTAAGCGCTCATTTATCGCTATCATTACCTAGTATTTTACCGTTATACCGAGCCATTTTATGGAAAACTCAGCGCAGTCAGCCAGATTGCCACACTTACATGAGTCAGAGCTGTTTCACGCTATCAAAAACCCTGCTTTTAGGCGTATCGGATTGATGGGCCGTGCAGGCAAGCGTAGTGTCACCCAAAGCCTCGTGCAGATTGCCCAAACGATCAATGATATGAATCTCACATTGATTATGGATGTGAAGACGGCCAACTTACCAACATTGAATCTCACTGAGATTGAAAAAGTTAAAATCGTTAAGCGCAGTCTCATCGGTGAAATTTGCGATTTGGTCATCGTTGTTGGTGGTGATGGGTCGATATTGCATGCCGCCGAAGCTTTAGCACGTTACCGTGTTCCTGTGCTGGGCGTTAACCGTGGTCGGCTTGGGTTTTTGGCAGATGTAAAGCCTGATGAGGCAGCGTTTAAGCTACGCCAAGTCTTGATGGGTGATTACCAACTAGATCATCGGTTTCTGTTGACCATGGAGATACGAGAAGGTCGTAAGATTATCCACGAAGACATGGCGCTCAACGACATCGTATTACATGCTGGAAAATCAGTACACATGATTGATTTTCAGATGAAAATTGACGAGCATGATGTGTACAGACAGCATAGTGATGGTTTGATAGCGGCCACACCGACTGGGTCTACCGCTTACGCATTGTCAGGCGGTGGCCCTATCATCCATCCAAGTATGGATGCGATCTGTCTAGTACCTATGCATCCACATACGCTATCTAGTAGGCCGATTGTGGTGAGCGGCAATAGTGAGGTATGTATTCGTATTCACGAAGACAATCGCACGCAGCCGATGGTCAGTGCAGATGGTAAGCCGAGTGTGCCGCTTGAGCAAGAGCAGCGGCTCTATATTCGCAAGCACCCTGACAAGCTGACACTGTTGCATCCGCCAGGGTTTGACTTTTATGAAGCTTGTCGTACAAAGTTGCACTGGAACGTCCATGCTGAAGAATTCAGTCTGGATGTCGATGATGATATTATGGACGATGACGAATAAGTGCATCTGTTATATAAAAACGTTAGATAGAATATGCTATAAAAAATAGTAGTGGAGAGTAGATAAGATGGATAAGCAAACGATATTGGCAAGTTTGACGCCAGAAGTGGCTGATAAGTTTCGTATGGCAATTGAGATAGGTAAATGGCCTGATGGTCGTAAGCTAACCGCTGAACAGCGTGAAACTTGTATGCAAGCCATCATGGTTTGGGAGCATGAGCACCTACCACCTGCTGAGCGTACTGGCTACATTCATAAACCAGTAAAAGATGACGGGTCTGTCGTTGGAGCAGAATGTGATGTTGAGCATGAGCATCATTATCCCAATATGCCGAATCCTAAAGGGGCCGTGCAACCCGTCAAGTTTCGTGATAAATAAGCACTTATTATCGATGTAGACTACAATAAAAAAACCACGCTATATATAGCGTGGCTTTTTTATTGCTTGATGATTGATTAAAGTGCAGTCGTATCAACGCTAGGGCGTACTGTCAGTGGGTTTTTTTGCATCAAAAACCCTTGCCAACCCCAATGTAAAAAATTACGAATATTGGCATGGTCGGTACCATTAGGGGTTGCTTGAACTTTGGCATAATGCTCACCGAATAGTTTTAGCGTGTCTAATTGATCAAGACCATGGAGCTTAGCAAAGCCAAAAATCTTTGCACTGCCTTCGTTTTCACCAGCTGCATTATGTACCATGCCGTTAACAAAAGGGGCAGGTGCATAGCGATAAAAATCATCAATAAAACTGATGACATCATTGAATCCAATGGCTTTTTTGTTCAAACCATTAAGTAGAGCCGATATGTCTGATTGGCGAATACTCATAAATAAATGACCTCAGAGCAGATTAGAAAAGTGAAAATATATCGATTAGCGATTAAAATAGTCTTCATCATCGAAAGAAGGCGCAAAACTGCCTTGCTCAAGATGTTGCATTTGCGACTGTACAGAACGCTCATGCTGAATACGTTGATAAATCTCTTCGCGGTGTACGGCAATATCTTTAGGTGCATTTACACCGATACGTACTTGATTGCCTTTGACACCTAGGACAGTCACACTGACCTCATCACCAATCATTAGCGTTTCGCCCACGCGGCGTGTCAAAATTAACATGCGTCACACTCCTTATGTCGCATCAACAAATTATTACTCATTAGATTACTTCTCAATTGCAGGACATCACCGCAGTATTAAACATACTATATATCGGCATGACTAAAATAATTAGCGTAGTGCCAATGGCGGCAATGATAGGTAGATTCATTTAGCCCAAATGAAAGCCCATTATAGGGGGCATGGCAGAGACTGTCACGAGTTTTCACAAAACTATTAGGTAACTACTAACGTCAGCAATAATAAAAAATAAAAATAGGATCTCAAGAGACCCTATTTAATTGAACGTATTATTGAATGTTATTAGTAACCCATGAGTGATAACTGTGCCAGCCAAATCTATTACTGTTAATTAAAATAATAGTCCAACCACTATAAAGAACACATCAGGATTATAGACGGCTATTATAGCCCAGCGATTTTACTTTCGCCATCTTCGCGATCCAAACCAAATGCGGTATGTAGTGATTTAACCGCTTTTTCTAAATGCTGGTCTTGAATCAGTACAGAGACTTTGATTTCGCTGGTCGATATCATTTGGATATTGATGTTGTTTTCAGCGAGCGTCTGGAACATAAGACTAGCGACACCGGCGTGCGAGCGCATACCCACACCCACTAGTGAGACTTTCACGACTTCACTATTACCTAAGATTTCTTTTGCACCAATCTCGTCTTTAACTTCTTCATTCAGCACTTTCATGGTTTTGTCTAAATCAGAGCGATTGACAGTAAAAGTAAAGTCGGTTGTGCCATTGGTCGAAAGGTTTTGTACGATCATATCGATTTCGATATTGGCGCGTCCAATCGGACTCAAGATAGCAGAGGCAATACCAGGGTGATCAGGTACACCGCGCACTACAATTTTTGCTTCGTCTCGGTTAAAGGCGATACCTGAGATGATTGCCTGTTCCATACTATCTCCTTCGTCTATCGTAATTAATGTGCCGACATTGTCTTGAAATTCTTGATCAAAGCTACCGTCTGTGTTTTCATCAAAGCTAGATAGTACACGCAAAGGCACACCATATTTACCCGCGAACTCTACTGAACGAATCTGTAGAATCTTAGAGCCAAGACTTGCCATCTCAAGCATTTCTTCAAAGGTAATTTTTTCGAGTTTCTTAGCTTTTGAGGTGACACGAGGGTCAGTGGTGTAGACGCCATCAACGTCGGTATAGATTTGACATTCATCCGCGCCCAAAGCAGCCGCAATAGCGACACCAGTAGTATCAGAGCCACCGCGACCTAATGTGGTCGCGTTGCCTTCTTCATCAATACCTTGGAAGCCTGCGACGATGACAATATTGCCAGCATCTAACTGCTCGCGAATATTTTTATCATCGATGCTTTCGATACGGGCTTTATTGTGGGCGCTATCCGTCTTAATCGCGACTTGACGGCCAGTAAATGAACGCGCACCGATACCAAGCTCTTTAATCGCCATCGCGAGCAATGAGATAGAAACCTGCTCACCTGTTGAAACCATTTGGTCGTATTCACGAGGATCAGGCTGAGTGCTAATTTGGCGAGCCAGATCGATCAAACGGTTGGTTTCGCCGCTCATGGCAGATACCACAACGACCACTTGATGACCGTTGTCATGCCAGCGTTTGACTCGTTTGGCGACGTTTTTGATGCGGTCGATACTGCCCATCGAGGTGCCGCCGTATTTCTGTACTATTAACGCCATAAAAATCTACCTATTATTCATTAATGGCCTTTTGTTATCATCAATGAGAGCCAATGTAGCCACGTGCCGCTCAATCAATGTTTGCATAGACAAAGCCGTATTATAAGAGTTGCGCCCTATGCCTTTCATTTATTCAATGGTGCTTATATTTAATGGTACTTATTATTCAATAGTGCTTAGCAGTCAATGAATGAACAATGTGTTCAAACGTTGACCTTTATATCATATCTACGTCACCACGTTAAGTGCTAGTGCGGCTTAGATGTATGGCGATTGGTTATAATGGTTATAACCAATCACGTATTGTACATTTGAGGATGCAGCGTTTTGCTCAGTTGGCTCTCTACTATCTAGCCAAGCTGGTCTGCAATCCAAGCAGGTAGCGCATCAATGACTGCTGCACTGTTACCAGACTTTGGTGCGCCGCCTTGAGCATAGTCAGGCTTACCACCACCTTTACCACCCAGCTCACCTGCCAAGTGACGAATGATATCACCCGCTTTTACTTTGGCTGTGACAGACTTGGCCACACTGGCTGCTAGGGCTAGCTGATCGTCTTTGTCACCCACCAATACAATCACGCTATCTGGAAGTTTCGATTTGATATCGTCCATCAGCGTACGGATTGACTTACCATCGACACCGCTTAACATACTGATAAGTACTGACGTACCTGCGATAGTCTGCACGTCGTCGAGTAAGTTGGCTGCTTGGGCACTGGCGATTTTTTGTTGCAAGCGCTCTAGTTGTTTTTCTAGGTCGCGTTGCTTATCTGCCATAGTACGTACACGCTGTGCAACTTCCGGGCGTTTTACTTTAAGCTGACTTGCTAGCTCGCTCAATTGTTGCTCGCTTTGCTGAATGTTTTTGACCGCATTCATGCCAGTAACGGCTTCAATACGGCGAATACCAGCAGCAATGCCTGACTCGCTCGTAATTTTCAACAGTCCAATATCACCAGTACGCTGTACATGCAAACCGCCACATAGCTCGATAGAGAAGGGCTTGCGTTGACCATCTACGATACTGTCTGTACCCATGGTAAGCACGCGAACGTCACTGCCGTACTTTTCACCAAACAGCGCCATTGCACCGTTTTTCATGGCTTCATCAATCGACATGTTCTCGATACGCGCAGGGGTATTGGCTTGAATCTGTTCATTGACGAGACGTTCGATACGGCTGATTTCAGCAACACTAACGGGCTTGTCATAAGAGAAATCAAAACGTAATACTTCACTTGATACTAGTGAGCCTTTTTGGGTGACCGCGTCGCCCAATACCTCTCTTAATGCTGCATGTAATAGGTGCGTAGCTGAGTGGTTTTTGGCACTGGCTGCACGGATGCTAGAGAGTACTTGCGCATCAGCCGTTTGTTTGGCGTTAATCTCACCCATGGTGACAACACCATAGTGAATAATGGCTTGGCCAGATTTTTTGGTATCTTGGACTTCAAAGACACCAGATGTGGTACGAATTTCGCCAAGCTCACCAACCTGACCACCACCTTCGGCATAAAACGGGGTACGGTCAAGTACAACAACACCTTCCATGCCTTCATTCAAGCTGTCTGCTGAATTGCCATCTTGATAAAGCGCGTCAATCGTTACGCCTTCTTCTTCAAGTTGCTCATAACCGATAAAGGTCGTCGGCGTTTCTACTTGAATGATGCTGCTATAATCGACATCGAACTTACCAGCATCACGAGCACGCTCACGTTGTGCTTGCATGTGCTCATCGAACTCAGCTTCATTGATAACGATACCGCGTTCACGAGTGATGTCAGCGGTCAAATCAAGTGGGAAGCCATATGTATCATATAGCTTAAAGGCTGCTTCACCAGAGAGCGTGTCACCATCTTGCAACCCTTCAAGTTCGCTGGCAAGCAAACGCAACCCTTGTGCTAGTGTCTTGGCAAACTGTGTTTCTTCTTTTTGAATGGCGTTTTCGATGGCGCTTTGCTTGTCTTGTAACTCAGGATAGGCGTGGCCCATTTCAGCAACCAATGGTGCGACCATTTTATAGAAAAAGTCACCATCTGCACCAAGCTTGTTACCGTGGCGCACCGCACGACGGATCACACGGCGTAGCACATAGCCACGGCCTTCATTGCTTGGTGTGACACCATCAGCAATCAAAAAGGCAACGGCACGAATGTGATCGGCGATGACTTTCAATGATGATTGCTGTTCATTGTTAATTTCTAAAATCTCAGCTGCTGCATCCATCAAATGGATAAACAAATCGATCTCGTAGTTGCCATGGACGCCTTGCATGATGGCACTAATACGCTCAAGACCCATGCCTGTATCAACGCTAGGTGCTGGCAGTGGTAATAACGTACCGTCTTTTTGACGGTTGAACTGCATAAACACACAGTTCCAAATCTCGATATAGCGGTCGCCGTCTTCTTCAGGTGTGCCCGGTAGGCCGCCCTCGATATCTACACCATGATCATAAAAAACTTCGGTACAAGGACCACAAGGACCGGTGTCACCCATCGTCCAAAAGTTATCTGACGCATACGGCGCGCCTTTATTATCACCAATACGAATGATGCGCTCACTTGGAATACCGATGTTCTTGTTCCAAATCTCAAAGGCTTCATCGTCGGTTTCATAAATGGTGACATACAGACGGTCTTTATCAATTGCTAACCAGTCACTTGATGTCAAAAACTCCCAAATATACTCAATACCGGCTTGTTTAAAGTAATCGCCAAATGAGAAGTTGCCCAACATTTCAAAGAACGTATGATGACGGGCAGTGTAGCCAACATTATCTAAGTCATTGTGTTTACCGCCAGCACGTACGCACTTTTGCGAGGACACAGCACGTGTATAGTCACGTGGCTCCATGCCCAAAAAAGTCTCTTTAAACTGATTCATACCGGCATTGGTGAATAGCAATGTCGGATCGTTATGCGGAATCAGACTAGACGATGGGACTGTAGTGTGCTGCTTGCTTATGAAAAAATCGATAAAGGCTTGGCGAATATCGGCTGAGCGAAATGGCTGGCTCACAGCGGCTCCTTACTGACGGATAGAATTGAGTAGATGAAGTAAAATAATTTTGCAAGCGATTTTAGCACAAACGCCCAAGCTCTTGGTACAAGAGTTACAACTGCAAGGTTATTCTGTGCATATATAGACAACTCTATATAGATCAGATAGCGTATCAGGATTGCTAAGTCTGCTATTGGTAGTACTTTCATTTGCCTTCATGATTGTATTAAAATTATCTTGAGCTGACTATAGCCAGTATTTTAAAACATGAAAAAATGCTGGCTCGCGAATGAATTAGTTGGTCAAAATCGCTGCATCAGTTTCATCCAATTTATCTTGTATCAATGGATTGGATTCAATCACCTTTACTGGCAAGTAGCGCAGTTGTAGTTTAATGGGTAAATATTTGGGAAAGTTTTTCGCCATATCTTGGGTAATTGCCAATTCAATTTGACGGACATCATATGAGCTAGGCGTTGTCTCCCCGCGAATGACAGCACGTACGACTTGGTTGTCATCGACAGTTTCGAATTGGGTATTGGTTAGCACGTTGCCCTTATCAATGAAGTAACTATTGATGGTTTCTTTGACATTACTCTCAAATACTTGCTGCTTGGCATTGGTCTGTAGATTGATGGTCAAATAAGTACCCAATCCACCTAACAATAATAAAGTTACGGCATTACGTCGCAAAAAAGTTAAGTAAGTATTTGATTTATAATCGTCATCAACCAAACGTCGAAACCCTAGCAGCCAAAGCACTAAGGCATTGGTAAATTGAATCGCAATAATGTTGGTGATGACTAATAAAAACGCACCGAGTCCGAGCTGTAGCTCACCATTAGCCAATAAAATACCACTAGCAGCCAGTGGTGGCACCAGTGCGGTGGCAACGGCTACGCCCACAACAGCAACCGAGAGGTGCGGCGAGACCATCGCATAAGCACCAGCAGTACCACCTGCCAGAGCAATCATTAAGTCCATGGATGTTGGCTGAGTACGTGACAGTATTTCTGCTGTTAAAGGCTGATCTTTATGTAGCCAGCCCACGATAAAGCCAACCAATATCACCAATGACACACCGATGAGCATGGTGATAAGTGACCTGCGCAGTAGCGGCATACGGTGGTCAATAATGGCTAATGCGACACCTGTAATCGGTCCTAGCATCATGGCCACTAACATAGCCCCGATGACCACCGCTGCTGAATTGGTCACTAGTCCGTAACTGGCAATGATGGCAGACAGTATGTTCATGATGAAATACATTTTACTAGGCAGCGCATTGGCTTCAATCCTTACTCGGACTTCTGGATAGTCTACTTTTTGATTGCTAAATTGCTCGGCGACAAATTGCTTATAAGATTCTAGTTTGGCTTCCTTTTGTTCTTTAACTTCCTCCTCTTGCGCTTCTTGATCGTTGGCTTCATCTTTTACAGTATCATCTATATTTTTCTGACCGTCTTGTTTTGTGCCAGTCTGATGCTTATTTGCAATAGCGTTTGTTGAGTCGTTGACTGACTGCTCTGTATTCGTATTATTTTTTAGCGAGCTGTCTTCTATATCACTATCAGAAACGGTTACTTCAGCGTCGGCCTCCTCTTGAGAGGCTTGCTTAGTGCTGTCAGGATCATCTTGAATTTTTTTTGTAGCTTCAGGATTTTCTAGGTGAGTATGTTCAATATAGCTATTATTTGACTCTAACTCAGTCTCTGGTGTTAAGTCTTCAGTAGAAGGCTGTGATTTATCTTCAGAGGTGTCGGATTCAGATGTTGTGGTATCAGGTGTCTCTAATGTCGCAACTGCTACATCTGGACTGATCGATTCTATGATTACTTTTGCGTCAGGATTGTGTGTATCTGCCATGTCCTTATCGGATGCATTTTCATCATGATGCTCTGAAGGTTCAGCATTTTTTGCAGTACTGTCTGGCTCAGAGCTATCAGTCCCATTCGCGACCATAGCGTTTTCTTTTTCAGTCTTAGTCATCGCTAATGAGTCTTTGGTGGTACTCGTATTATTAGACGGTTTTTCTTCAGATGAGGTCATAGCAGGTAGCTTTCTTAAAAAGTAAAAGAAAGTCGTTATTGTAATGATAAATGGAGGAAGGTATATGAGTTTTTTGCGAACAAGAAGGGACGTTAATCGGTAACTGATAATAGCTGAAAGGTAATATTTATGATATTGAGACTATCAGAATAAAACCTTAATATTAACATGGCTTTTGCTCTAAATCATCTGTTATGGCTACTCTATGGATCTATATTAAATACTTACTTTTAATGTGGGTTTAGTGTATAAAGGTAATATATCCACAATAAAAGTAAGGAGTATCTTATGAACTGGCCATTATTTTCTGTCATTTATTCAATAGCAGCAACCGTTACCATTGGTGTGTTTATAGTTGCCACGTTAGTAACAGGTTTTAATGAGATATTGCATGTGCAAATAGCAGTCGCATTGGGAATTTTGGTATCTATCCCTGCAGGGTTATTCTTTACCAAAAAAGTCGGTAGTATTACTGGCAATGAGGAAGGGTATAAAGTGTAAGATATTTTCAGGATATTCAACCATCATTTATGTTCAGCCATAAAAAAGACCTTGATATATCAAGGTCTTTTTTAGTCGCTATATTAGTCACTATGTTGATGATTATAATAGCGCGTTATTGAAGTTCGACCACTGCGCCATTCTCAACGTTTGCATAAACCTCTAGTACATCCCAGTTGGTCAAACGCACACAACCTGCTGACCCTTGACGACTGATGCCTTCAGGTACTGGTGAGCCATGTAAACCATAAGAAGGTTTAGATAGTCCCATCCAAACAACGCCTACTGGATTATTTGGTCCTGGTGCGATCATATGCACTTTCTTTTGAGCACCTTCGCCGACTGTTGACTTATACCAAGGCATTTTTACTTTATTGATGATCTTGAACGTACCTTTTGGTGATGGTGTAGCAGCACTACCGACAGTCGTCGGATAGGTAGCAACCAGTTTGTCACCATTGTATGCATACAGGGTTTGGTCTGCTTTGTTAGCAACAATACGGTTGATACGTTGGTTAAGCTCGCCACGGTTGTTCAATACTGTGATGGTTTCACCGACTTTGTATTCTTTGTTTTTGTTCAACTTATCAAGGTAGCGTACGTCCATGTGGAAACGTTCGCCGAGCATCTCTTTGATGTCTTGATAATACAAACCTTTCATTTTTGACTTGGCTTCTGAACCAGAAGGAGTAGTCGCAAAGTTGGTATCAAGATCTGCTTTAGTCAGCGTATAGGTGACCAGTACGGGCTTATTAGCAGGAATGTTTTTGATCAAAGCATCCCATGTTTTTTGGTCCATTTTACCGTTAGCAGTCAAACCTTTCATGGTTTGAAAGTTGATAAGGGCTTTTTTGCTATTCATACCCCAACCACCATCGATAGGACCAGGAGACGCATGGTTCCAATCTAGTAACGCCTGCATCTTGATAGTCATCGCTGAGTTGACTTTCATGTTTGGTGACCAGACAGAACTATTCACTTGCTTGGCATAGTTTGATAGGTTCAAGGTAGTGTGTCTTTTACCATCTTTGTCTTCGATATTTTTGATGGTAGGGTCATCACTAAAGTCTTGACGTTTTTCGTTCTCAGGCAATTCAAAAGAAAGTGGGTCAGATGAATCGATCGATGCCAGGTTGCTAGGAGCAGCAACCGCTTGACCTTCGCTTATATCGTCAGTACGGTCAGCCTGCTCATCTTTACGCATCAGCTCAGCTGCGCTCATATTATCAGGCGCCGCCGCTTTCGGTGCTTGTTTTGAATCGATTAGCTGCGTCATGTTGTCAGTCGCTGTACGACGGTCTAACGAGTTTCTGCGATTTTCTTGCACATTGAGGCTGACTTTTTTCGCAAGCGAATCCGCTGTACGTACTGGCAATGTGCGAGTCGTATCGGCAGTGGCAGCAATGGCACTAACGCTGACAGCAGCGATAGAAATAGCAGTAATAATAGGCTTTATTTTCATCATGTTGAATCACTTGTAGTTGGTACTAATGTGGCTATTATGCGCATAATTTGGATGCTTCGCAAACTTTAGACACATCTTTTTTCACTTAATGCTTGCCAAACGTCAACTGCTGACGTATTCACTACAGTTGGGTAATAACTGAGCGAGAGTTTAGATAGGGTAATAGCTCATGATATGACTGAAGTTAATTACATTTCCTATTATCTCTATAAACACAAAAATGCAAATATTGGCGCTACTTAGTGTTTATGTCTATAATGTATAATATAGAATATTAATTAATAGATCGGCTTTTATTAGAAGCGATTTAACCCACCCACATGTCGTCAACGAACATGTAATCAGCAAGGTATGATATGTCAGAAGACCAAACAATGAGCGCAGAAGAGTTTCAAAACCAGTACTTCAATGACGATAGTCTAGAAGATAATATGGCGTTTGATTTGGAGTCTGGGCTTCTCGGTGAGGACGATCAATTTGCCAATTTGCATGCAGAGCTAGAAGAAGCGCGAGAGCAGCTCGTCAGTATTCGCGATTTCATTCGTTTTTCAGTGACTCAACTACGCAATTATGATGTGGTCGTCGCCCAAGGTACTACCGATGAATTCGCAGAGGCGTCTGCCATTGTATTGCATTCATTATCGCTAGACTGGTCAGCGAATGAGCAAATTCTTGATTGTCGCTTGACGACTTCAGAGAAGCAGTTGGTGCTAAGTCTGCTAGAAGAGCGCATCGCTGAACGTAAGCCACTCAGTTACTTGATTAACTTGTCATACTTCTGTGACTTGCCTTTTTATGTCGATGAGCGTGTTTTGATTCCACGTTCACCGATAGCAGAATTGATACGTCAGCAGTTTCATCCTTACTTTGAGGTGACTGAACTGGCTAAGCCGTTAGGAAGCAGTCCTAATGAGCAAGGCGTAGCGTTTTACGATCATGGCCTAGACGTCAAGCAACTGTCTCAGCCTGAGCGTATTTTGGATATGTGTACCGGTTCTGGTTGTATTGCTATCGCGCTTGCGACCCGTTTCGTCGATGCATTGGTTGATGCTGTCGATATCGATAAAGGTGCGCTAGAAGTAGCGATGGTCAACGTCGATCATCATGATCTTGGTCATCAGGTCAATGTGATTGAATCAGATTTGTTTGCGAAGATTCCTACTGAAAACCAGTATGAGCTCATCGTCACCAACCCACCGTACGTTGATGCGGCCATCATGGCAGACTTGCCACCTGAGTTTTTATATGAGCCTGAGCATGCCCTAGCTGCTGGTCAAGATGGGCTAGACTTGGTACATCGTATCTTGTTTGAAGCGCCAGACTATCTAAGCCCTGAAGGTCTGCTAATTTGCGAAGTGGGCGATAGCGAATGGGCATTAAAACAAGCCTATCCTGAAATCCAGCTTGACTGGTTGAAATTTGCCCACGGCGGTCATGGTGTCTTTGCGATTACCTATGATGAGCTCATGACCCATCGTCAGTTGTTTGCCTCTTATGTACAGCTATTAGACAGTATTCAATAGTCAGATATAGGTCGTGACTAGGTACTGATTATCATAATAATCGGTAATTCGTCACAGTCACAAACGATGAATAAAATAAGCATAAGTTGCGTTTACTTATTTAAGGATAGATATGGCAGGCAATAGTATCGGACAGGTTTTCACTGTCACTACGTGTGGAGAGTCGCATGGCGCAGGCCTTATGGCTATCGTCGATGGCGTGCCACCTGGTTTGGTTTTGTCTGAAGAGGATTTGCAAGTAGACTTAGATCGCCGTAAACCGGGCACGTCTAAGTACTCGACTCAGCGCCGTGAATCTGATGAAGTTGAAATTATCTCTGGCGTATTTGAAGGTAAAACGACTGGTACGTCTATTGGCTTACTGATTCGTAATACCAATCAAAAATCTAAAGATTATAGCGAGATTAAAGATACTTTCCGTCCGGGTCATGCAGACTATACTTATAGTATGAAATATGGCTTTCGCGATTATCGTGGCGGTGGTCGTTCATCAGCACGTGAGACGGCGATGCGCGTCGCGGCTGGTGCTATTGCAAAAAAATATCTACAAGACCGTTTAGGCGTGCAAGTCCGTGGTCATGTGACTCAGATTGGCAATGAATACAGTAACGTCACAGATGTTAGTCAAATTGATTGGGAATTCGTCAATAGCAATCCATTCTTTTGTGCTGACAAAGAAGCGGTGACTCGTTTTGAGTCATTAATCGATAACTTGCGCCGTCAAGGCACTAGTTGCGGTGCGCGTCTAGAAGTCATTGCAAGCGGTGTCCCTGTCGGACTTGGCGAGCCAGTATTTGATCGATTAGATGCTGATATTGCTCATGCCATGATGAGTATCAATGCGGTAAAAGGCGTTGAAATGGGCGATGGCATGGCAGTGGCTGGACAGTTCGGTCACAGTTCTCGTGATGAGCTAACGCCAGACGGTTTCACTGCCAATCATGCTGGCGGTATTTTGGGCGGCATCTCATCAGGGCAAGACATCCGTGTCAGTATTGCCCTAAAGCCAACGTCTAGTATTACCACCGCTGGCAAGAGTATCAATACGCAAGGTGAGTCGATCGATATGCTGACCAAGGGTCGTCATGATCCGTGCGTTGGCGTACGTGCCACGCCTATCGCAGAAGCCATGCTAGCGATTGTATTGCTCGATCATTACCTGCGTCATCGTGGTCAAAATGGCGATGTGAAGCAGCCGGTAGAGTCGATTACATAGCTTTAGTGTTAGTAGCAACACTAGCACCAGTACCAGTATTTTTATCGTAATGTGATTGAAAAAGCCCTGCGCTGGCTCTAATGATTTCTGATTAGAGTTAGCACAGGGCTTTTTCATGGATGAGTATAAAGTTCTTAAATTAGTGGGTTGCTATCTGATGTAAAGTTGAATAAGTGCTTAAGCCGCTATTTGATAAGCATCAATAGCCACACACCTTTGATGGCGAAACACCAATAACACCTGCTGACTGGGAATGGCGAGCCAGTGTCCAAACTCAATACTATCAATGCCTTGATTTGACAAAATCTGTGCGCAATGATGACGACTATGTCCTAGCAAGCTCTCAATCAATTGACTTTCGATAAGCTTGTTATTAACAATATGGTTGGTAATAAGTGTGTGTTGCATCGTATTTCTATCCTTAATCTGTCTTACGAATTTGAATAACGCTATCGTAAGACAATGAGATAGAAAACTTGTGTAGGAATGATGGAAGTTTAATGAATTTTATTCGCGAGCTAAAGGCAGTGTAATGCTAACCATCACACCAGAGTGTGGGTATTTAACAGCGCTACTCTCGCCATTTTCAGAACCTTCATTACTATGCACGTTGTCAATTGCAACATGACCTCCGTGGTGTTCGATTACTTGTTTTACTAACGTTAAACCAAGGCCAGTGCCTTTTTTGAGAGTGTTGCCAGACGTGTTAGGCTGCTCTGGTTTGGTTTCTGCGATTGATTGCTTATCAAGTGAAGGCTCTGATGACTGATTGGGCTGGCTTGCTGCGCTATAAGTGGCTTGGCTCTGATGCGATAAACTAAAATAACGGTCGAAGGCTTTTTTTACGGCATAGTCGGGTAGTAATTTGCCATCGTTAAATATATCAATAGTCACTGTCTGCACTGTATTGTGAATATGAATATTGACCGTGCTCTCAGCAAAGTGAATGGCATTATCCAATACGTTTTGTAGCACTTGTACCAACCAGAACTGATCAGCAAAGACACTGGTATTTGCCAATATATTCGGCTGTAAATGTATGGTGTCAGTAAAGCGTGCATCATCGATATAGATGTCAATAGGTGCTAAAAGCTGCTGCTGCAATTTAGCGGCATTATTTTTTGCAAGGGTTTGTAGTAATGGTAATAGAGGCGTCAGCTGTTGATTTAGCTTAAAAGTTGGCTGCTCAATCTTGGCAAGTAACAGTAATCGATCAATTAACTGCTGCATTTTTATGCTTTGTTCACCGATAGTTTGGATCAGCATCTGCCGATCTTCAATGTCTAATGCGCTACTATCGAGACCATCGTCCTCTAACAGTTCACTACTGGCACGAATTGCGGTCAATGGGCTTTTCAACTCATGGGTGAGGGTATGGACGTAATCGGTCACATAAGATCGGTTTTCCAATCTATGCTTCATAGATTCAATCGTATCTGTCAGGCTATTAAGCTCATGACCTAAGTAAAAATAGGGTTTTTTGGTATCCTCAGCCAACGCACTGGTATATTGGGTAACCAAGGTAATGCTTTGCTTAAGCCACCATGCCACCAGCCCTGCCAACATCAGGGCAGCGATGCTCATAAACAGCGCGGTAATCAGCATACGATTGCGCGTATCATCCAAATAAGGCAGTACACTAGCGACAGGTTTACCGACGCTGACGATGCCAATCAGATTGCCAGCAGCATTTTTTATAGGCTGTGCCACATACATGATCGTACCATCACGCTGATTGTGATCTCGCGTAGTACTTCTTGCGCCATATTGACCTTGTAGGGTCAAATAGACATCGTTCCAACGACTATAGTCCTGCCCTTCATCGTTGTCAGGGTAAGGCAGAGAGTCATATATGACCGTGCCAGAATGGTCTGTGACATATATCCGAAAACTGCTATAGCTTTTATTTTTATATTCTGGCTCTCTGGTTTTGTTCGTCGCTGGCGTGCCGATGAATGCTGAATCCAGTCTTGCTTGATAAGCCTCCTCATATAGCTGCCCAGACGATAATGGCACCTGCAAGCTGACCGAGAGCAATTTACTGGTATCTAATAACGTGTCTTCGATGACTTGCTGTGCTGTTGGTTTGACATAGCCAAATAGTTGAGTAAACACTACCACACCGCAAATGGTCAACACCAATGCAACGGCTAACCAAATTCTAAAAAATATACTCAGATTCAGTAGTCGTTTTGGCTCAGTCGTTTGCTGCGCAGTGCCAATAGGATGTAACTTTGCATACCAGTTACTTTGATTGGCATGAGCAGGATGACTAACGCTGCTATTAGCATGGTCATCATCGATGTCATTCGCTTTATTGGTCATATTTTTATCAGTGTTGCTTGCAGTTATAGAAAGTCAGTACTAAGTAAAATATAGCTAAGCGGGACATAACGCATAGCCCAATCCACGGTGCGTATGGATGACATCGATGCTAGCATCTACGGTAGCCAGCTGCTTACGAATTGACTTGATATGGCTGTCTATCGTTCTCGCCAAGCGATGATCCGGATAGTCACTGACTGCATTTAACAGTTGCTCACGACTGAAGACTTGATTGGGTGCTTGTAATAAGGTCAATAAGATTTTGCGCTCGGTATTACTCAGATCCAGCTTTTGCTCCTGCCACATCAATGAGTAATTGAGCGGTTGGTAATGCCAAATGCCAGACTGACATTCAAACGTTAATGCTTGCCCAGTCATATTATTAGACGGGTTGTCATTGTCTATTGAGGTAGTAGGGACGGATGACTGTTGAGACAATAATTGCTCACGTCGCCAAATGGCTTTTAGGCGGGCGACCAACTCTCGCGGGCTAAAGGGTTTGGCACAGTAATCGTCGCCGCCCATCTCTAAGCCCAAAATACGATCGACCTCATCACTACGTGCCGTCAAAAACACGATGGGAATGTCTTTTAAGGCATCGATATCAGGCGTATGGCGTATTTGTTGACACAAGCTGAGACCGTCACCATCTGGTAATCCAACATCCAAAATAATGGCTGATAGATCGCTTGCGGCCTCACTATGTAGAATCGGCAGTACGCTACTGGCATTGTCTAGCCATGTAATTTGCCAGCCTTCACGCTTGCAAGTGACCTTGAGCGACATTGCAATGGCGGGATCATCTTCTACCAGTAAAATATGAGTCATGACGGTATACTTATTTTAGAAAAATGTGTAAAAAATGGCTGCTTGACGTGACGGTTAATAGATAACAATCGCATAGATACTGTCAGTGTCCACTCTGCTGAATAAAGTTTGTATTTGGAGCTATGGAAAGACTCCAAAGTTGTTGGGATTATCCTAGCATAAAAGTCCCAAGGCATTTTGTGAATGCTTGTCAAAAGCGATGAAAAATTGATGGAAAAAATGAGAGGCGAACTGTTTTCACGTTTTGAGGTGTTGATATGGCAGTCGTTGATTAACTGAATGAGTCAAAGCAGACGTTGAACTAACCTTTGAACCAATATTCCAGCATATAAAAAAGCCAACCAAGTTGTGACTCAGTTGACTTTTTGGTTATTAATAGGCATTACTTATAAGTTTTCAATACAGACTAGTTTAAACCTTTACAGTTAGCATAGTAGGTAACGGTTGCGGGCCAGTCTGAAAAGATACCTTTGACCCCAACATCTTGCGCCAGTACATCGATATAAGTCATCATATCACCATCATTACTAATGGCTTTGCCTAAGTCAGTATAATACCAGTCGCCACCTGCTGCTAACGGCCCTGAGCGTTCAATTGACCAAGTAACAATATCTAAATTAAGTGTTTTAGCTTGTTTGGCATAAGCAGATGGTATCATTTTACCTGTCGCGTCAGTGGTTACCAATATCCAGGGTGGTGGGGCAATGGTTTTAATGCCACGCGCTTTTATATTGGCTAGCGAGTGTTTCCACGTGCTAGGGTCATTTTTATCAAATGTTTTCCCGTCTGCGGTCTCATTACTATCATCAATTAAGTAGATAGCATTGGTACCAAAATCAGGCTCGTTTTTAATCCAGTAATCCACATCTTCAATATTAAACGACTGCGCAAACACATCACTGGCAGCCACGCCTGCATTTTTATAAGTGTCAATCAGCTGCTGACGATAAGCATCTACGCTATAGCCGTTAAATGGCATAGTGACGGCTGGTGCTTTTAGCTCTGGCGTGTGTTTCATACCTAGGCTTTGAGCAAGCTTAATATGTTCTTTTAATGTGAGTACTTGACCATTTTGTGAATATAAATCAGTTCGCCATGCAGCCGTTGCATTCATATAATCATTGAGAGTGGTAGCTGTTTTATCCGCGGCATCCATTTTTCCTGTGAGGGTCTTGAACTCATTTGCGCTAATGTCTGATGTGCGACATTCAATGCTGTCAGCATTGGTCAGCACACCGTTGGCGTCGATAATTGGCGGTACGGTACACTGTTTGGCTAGCGGGGTCGCCAGAATATTAGTAGTGGTATGCAGGTCGTCTTGCGCATGGCGGCAGACCAGCTCGCCGTCATTGGTAAAAGCCACATCGCACTCTAAGATACCTGCGCCCATTTGCGCTGAGGCAACATAGCTATCATAAGTGTGTTCAGGTAATTGTAGCGGTGCACCGCGATGCGCGATAGAAAAATTGGTTTTGCTAGGCGTTTGCGCACTACAAGCCATCAGCTCGTCTTTTAATGGTCCTGCATCCATGTCATTGACCAAGTAGAATGGCCGCACACCATAGGTATAGGCTTGAGGCTTGGCAGGTAAGTTTTTTGACAACTGCTTTAGTGATGGCTTAATGGTTTGATTGGATGTTTGAGTCAATGTGGTATTGCGTATATCGTCTGCGGCCATTGATAGGGTGCAAGTGGCCCCTAGTGCTATGGCTATACTGACCATCTTAACGGTTTTAAATGGCGTTTTTTTGAGTTGATTGAGCGTCGCCACTGAATTATCTAACATTGTCATGTAAACTGTCCCTACAAAAAGTGAAAAATAATAAGTACAATATTGCTGTCATTTATCCATCCCTTACGTTACCTGATAATTTTTAAAAGATAATGACAGGCGAGTGATTGTTACAAAAATATTTCACTCCCAATTCTCAAAGCTAAACTATCAAAATTGTATTAAGGATCAGTCATGACTGACTATTTAGACGCTGTTATCGTTGAGCATAACCCTACCAATAAAAAAATAGACCGTGCTGTCATTTGGCTTCATGGCTTAGGTGCCAGTGGTCATGACTTTGAGCCTGTGGTACCGCAGCTGGGCTTGGCTGATGATATGGCTGTACGATTTATTTTCCCACATGCACCAAAGCGTGCAGTGACGGTGAATGGCGGTATGGTCATGCCAGCTTGGTATGATATTTTAGAGATGAGTCTAGAACGTAAAATCGATGTTGCTCAGATTGAAGAGTCTGCCCAACAAATCAATGATTTGATCAGCCGTGAGGTTGAGCGCGGTGTCTCTCCTGAGCATATCGTCATTGCAGGATTTTCGCAGGGCGGGGCAGTGGCTTACCATGTGGCACTTGGCTATCCAAAGCGTTTGGCTGGTTTGATGACACTCTCTACCTACTTAGCGACCAATGATAATATCGATTATAGTGCTGCTAATAAAGACATGCCAATTCTAATCGAACATGGTAGTCATGATCCGGTTGTCCCTGTTGTTTTGGGTGAGCAGGCACAGCAATTATTGTCTGATAAAGGCTATAACGTGGCATATCATACTTATCCGATGGCACATCAGGTATGTATGCCGCAGATTCAAGCGATTGGTACATGGTTGAACGCAGTACTTGCTTAGACAGTTGAGCTGTAACGTAATGTAATACAGGGTTTATAAAGGTTGAAACCTACCCACTACCTACTATATAATAGTCGACCTTATTGGGGATGTTCTGGCTTCGACGCTGGTAATGAAACTCAATGATGCATGTCGAGAGTATATGTCCTCTCGTTAATCCAACATATATTGTTATAGTCGCAAACGACGAAAATTACGCTCTAGCAGCATAAACCCTGCTTACTAAGTTGCTGATCACCTACAGTTGGTCAACTAAGTTGAAGCGTCCGCATGTAGGCTCGCCACAAGGGATTGTCTCAATCGCTTGGGTTCAAAAGTAGAGAATCGGCTAATCCATCCTGACTGTCGGATCGGTGCAGACTAAAATTAAAGACAGAAACTAAACATGTAGATTCATGAGCGTAATGCTGGCGGACGCGGGTTCAACTCCCGCCATCTCCACCAAATATTAAAAATCCGATCACTCAATGTGGTCGGATTTTTTTTGCCTAAATTTTAGGTGTTTCTATCTAAAATGACCATGAGCTATCGTTCAGAATTGAAGTATAAGAGAGCAAACATTATTTTTTCATCAATTGAGGTCATAATATTCGCTTGTTTTAACTAATAATTCTGATTATTCTTAATTGTGGCCTATTCGGAGTATCAGATGATATACCAATAAGAGTAAGCTGACGTTCAAACAACTACAGGGAATGTAATATGTTAGGAAAAATGATGTATCAGCCATTGCTGATCAGTGGTCTTATTGAACATGCTGCACGCTATCATGGTGATACAGCGGTTGTCTCCAAAGAAGTCGATGGACAGATAATGCATACTGACTGGCTTAGTGTGTCCAACAACTCAAAACGTTTGGCCAATGCGCTGGCTACACTTGGATTAAAGTCCTCAGAACGAATCGCTACGCTGGCTTGGAATAATCATCGTCACTTAGAAGCGTGGTATGCGATTTCGGGTAGTGGTATGGTCTGCCATACTATCAATCCTCGATTATTCCCTGAGCAGCTCAGCTATATTATTAATGATGCTGACGACCGCGTATTGTTCTTTGATGTGACTTTTTTGCCGTTGATTATGGCAATTAAGGGAGACATCAAAGGCGTCGAGCATTTTATTTGCTTGAGCGCTAGAAATGAAAAGGTTGTAGAGCAGTTACCGAATGTACTGTTCTTTGACGAGTTGCTAGCAGCGCATTCTCCTGATTTTGAGTGGCCTCAACTCGATGAGGCGACTGCCAGTTCCTTATGCTATACCTCAGGCACAACAGGCAATCCTAAAGGTATTTTATATACTCACCGCTCATCTGTACTTCACGCAATGGCATTATGTATGCCTGACGTCTCAGCACTATCTGCGCAAGATGTTTTACTGCCGGTAGTACCTATGTTTCATGTCAATGCATGGGGTACGCCTTATGCTGCTGCATTAACAGGTTGTTCTCTCATATTGCCTGGCCCCAATCTAGACGGTGACAGTCTGGTCTCTCTCATTGATGATTATCAGGTAACAGTCGCGCTAGGCGTTCCAACGATTTGGCAAAGTCTATTGACTGCCGCGAAATCTAAAGGCAGCAAACTTGAGAGTATGACGCGCACTATCGTTGGTGGCGCAGCGTGTCCACCATCAGTTATCAAAACATTTAGAGAAGATTTCAACTGCGATGCAGTACATGGCTGGGGTATGACTGAAACCAGTCCGCTTGGGACGATGAATCAAATAAAAGCCAAGCATAAATCACTGAGTAAAGAAGAGATTAATGATTTGCGCAAGTCTCAAGGTCGCCCGCCTTATGGGGTTCAGCTACGCTTGATAGACACTGATGAGCCGTCAAAGTGCGTAAAAGAAGATGGTCTGTCTCAAGGTCGTTTGCAAATTAAAGGGCACTGGATTATCAATGATTATTACACAGAGAACCCTGATGCCATCACTGAAGACGGCTGGTTTGATACGGGTGATATTGCCACCATCGATGCAGATGGTTACATGAATATCCGTGATCGCTCAAAAGACTTGATAAAATCTGGTGGCGAGTGGATATCTTCAGTGGAGCTTGAGAATATCGCAGTCGCACATCCGGAAATCAAAATCGCAGCGGCCATTGCGGCAAAGCATAAAAAGTGGGGCGAGCGTCCAGTATTGATCGTCGTAAAAGAAGAAGGTTCAGAAATCGACGAGGCGCAAGTATTGAGATTTTATGAGGATAAAATAGCCAGCTGGCAGATACCAGATAAAGTTATTTTTGTAGAGAGTATATTGCTTAACGGTGCTGGAAAAATGGTGAAAAAGGATTTACGTGATGATCATGGCGATGCCTTATTGAATATATCGTAGTATATTTTGACGGCATAAATTCATAAGGTGTTTAGTCAGTGAATTGGTATTGAGAGATGAATGTAATGATAAAGGGCTAATAGTCTATGACTCTTAGCCCTTTGCTTTGGGCGTGTTTTGGGTATCGAGGTTTATATTGATTAATGCAAAGACACTATTTTAAGGTTTAGCATTCATCGACGAAAGTAGATTAAATAAAGATTGATAAAAGAACGTCACAGTAATATAGTTCGAATTTATATTATTCATTTGTTGAGGCTTCTATTTATGAAAACTTGGTCAGCATTTTTTATCTCTATATTTATGCTAGCGCCTGTCATGCAGGCAAATGCAAAGAATACGCCTTGTTCTGGCAAGATGGGTGGCATATCGCATTGCCAAGGTGCTAAGTTTGTCTGTAAAAACGGAAAGATCAGTCAGTCTAAAAAGTCATGTAGCTAATAAATATTAATAGTTTAAAAAGACAATTGATATATAGATTGTTCTCTACGAATAAAATAAGAATGATTTGGTACAAGTATTAGCGACAAACACTGCTATAACCTTTAGCTTTCAATATTTCTAAACCATAAAAAATCCGATCACTACAAGTGGTCGGATTTTTTATGGTTTAGTTTATTATTCCACTGTTTTTCAATAATTAGTTTGTTATCGAAGTCTTCAACTGGTATTTCGACATTATAGTTGATTCAGTTTAAAAGAGGTACAAGGCAACCGAGTGCAGACGTATGTGTGATACTTCAAGCGAGGTTAACGCTGTCACTCTTTTATAGAGGATTGACTATAGATAATAAAACTATTTACTTTGATAAACTGGCTTACGCTTTTCTACAAAGGCCGTGACACCTTCGATAAAGTCATCCGTTTTTGCCATCATGGTTTGTTGTTCAACTTCCATATCTAAGGCTTCATTTAAACCCATAAAAGCATGCACATTGAGCATATGCTTCATCGAGGCCAATGCTTTACCTGGCAACTGACTTAAGCGGTTTGCTAATGCCTGTACGCTTGCGTCTAACTCATCAGCACTAACCACACTATTCACTAGATTTAAGCGCGCCATATCCTCGGCTTTAAGCTTATCACCCAACATTACCAGTTCGGTGGCTTTTGCTGCGCCAACCAGTTGGTTTAGCAAATAAATGCCGCCTGCATCTGGAATCAGGCCAATATTGACAAAGGCTTGTACAAATTTGGCATTATCAGCCGCAATACGGAAATCACAGGTTAAGGCTAAGTTCATACTTGCGCCAGCTACTGCACCTTCTAACTTAGCAATAATAGGTTTATGAATCTTACGCAACTTTAAGCTGACTTCTCCAGCACCTTCCACCATGCCTTTTAGTTTGCTTGAAATAATGTCTTTATCCAAACCTTCAGACAGCATTTCTTTGATATCGCCGCCGCTAGAAAAATTGCCACCTGCACCTTGTAAAATAATGACACGTACTTGGTCATCGGCATCGGCCTCACCAAGCGCTTTTAACACGCCATTTTTTAGAGGCGTACCAAAAGCATTTAGGCTTTTTGGATCATTAAATGTAATGGTAGCAATATGCTGTTCGACTTGATAATCGACTAAAGGCTGCGACATGTTATCTATCCTTGTATAAGTTTTTATAAGTATCTTATGGTCAATTACATATAAGTCAGATACGCAAAATCTACGGTTTGTAGTCCTTTCACTAGCCTTACTTATATCTGAATTATATTGAACTGACGATGTAGACAGCATATTACTATAGCAGTTTGGCATGATTATAAAAGTAGGTTTTGTGGGCGCTCAAGACACATCGAAATTCGATAGGTTATGCTAAAATGCCAGAAGCTGTGTCAGGGGGTTATTCATGCAGATGCTAAAATCCTGAGGGATATATTGGCCTCTCTTATCTATCAAACAAGGAAGTTATTATGCCAATCATTAAAATCAATGATGCAGATATTTATTATGAAGACAGTGCGCCAAATGATGTGCAAAAGCCGGTCATGGTATTTGCACACGGTCTGCTGTGGAGTACGCAAATATATGACGAACAAGTCAAACATTTCCAAGCAGACTATCGCTGTATTGCTTTTGATTTCCGTGGACAAGGTCAATCGCAAATTACCAAGTCTGGCTATGATATGGATGCGCTCACAGAGGATACACTTGGCCTGATTGCTGCGCTTGGTATTGATAAATGCCACTTTGTAGGATTGTCTATGGGTGGTTTTGTCGCTCAGCGAGTTGCAATTAAGCATCCTGATTTATTACTATCGCTTACCTTATTAGCAACGTCTGCTGATCCTGAAGATCCTAAAAATATGCCGCAGTATCGTAAACTTGTCCAAGCCATTCGTTGGTTGGGTAGCAAGCGTGTGAGTAATAAACTCATGCCTATTATGTTTGGCAATACTTTTTTGGCAGACAAGTTGCGTAAAGTGGAACGCAAGCAATGGCTCACGATGCTACAAGGCAATCGTAAAGGCGGAGTGATCAAGGCTACGATGGGTGTGATTGAGCGTAAAGGCATCTATGAGCAGCTTGGTGATATTACAACACCCACATTGATTATCGTTGGTGATGAAGATGTAGCGACCCCTTATGCAAAGGCTGAGCGTATGCATTTTGCGATTGCAGGGTCTAAGCTAGCGATTATTAAAGGTGCGGGTCATACATCATCTGTAGAAGAACCTGAGCAAGTAAACCGAGTCATGAGTCAGTTTTTAGAAAACTGTGTGTAGTCAGTGAACTATTAAGCTGCTACGGCGTTACCTTCCTTAGATGTACTACTTGTACAATCTGCAGTCGGCTGCCTTGTACCCATTTTAGAGTTCTTTGACTGTAGTGTATTAAAGCCTCATTCTTAGGGTTAAACTTCATATAAAAAAGCCGCTATCAAATGATGATAGCGGCTTTTTTGTGACATACATTAACTATCTGATAGCTACATTCGAGAGCTGTATTCACTACTGCCATCATCAATAGTTCCAAATACTTCGGCGCGATTCACGACCTCAGTCGCCCAAGCGCGATGCGTGGCTGGCTCTAACATGGTGTTGTTGTATTTGAATACCGCTTTGGCTTCGCTATGAAGTATCGCTTGCGCCTCATCCAAGGTGCTGAGTGGTACGCAATATGCTTGCTGTACCAAAGCGATTTGGCTTGGATGAATGACAGTCTTGCCAACCAAACCTAAGCTGACATCATGGGTCAGCTCCTGCATAAACAGTGTTGGTTGATCTAAGTATTCAAACACAGGTGCCGTCAGATAGAAGCCATGCGGCACAAAGCAGCCAAGTAGCTGATAGGCTAGGGTGCCAATTGGCGTGTCATAGACAATACTGTGTTTAGGGCGCCTGAGACGTAGCGCGGCAAACAAGTCATTGCCACCGATACGTAGTGCAAACACTGGCTGGCTAAAAGCTTCTTTAAAGCCGATGGCCAGTTCTTGATTGTGATGTGGATTGAATAAGGCCGCCGTCTCAAGCGTGGGCATTAATAGTTGCTCGGCACTTAGATTCTGACAAGCCATGCGCCAGTTGGATAAGCTATACATATCGACTTTTGGCATGACGAAACCATCGATGAGATCGATATGACGGTAGTCCGCCAACTGTTGTAGCATCATCGGATTGCGTGGACGAATAAACACCAACGGACGAGTTGGATATTGAGTCTTGATGTCTGCTTTTCTAGATGGATTATTGATACTATCGACATGCGTAGCCCATGTATCGAGCAATGCTTGCAAGCGTTCAAGTGCTAAGTCGACATCGCTATGACTGACGGCATCCTCTAAACAAATAATAATACTGTTAATCGTAGGAAGCTTGTCGCGCTTGATGACTTGCCATATATCTTCCCGAGTTGCAGGCATATAAAGGCTAGCACCAAGCTGATAAGGATGATGTGTGTGTGGTTTAACCATCGCATGACGCTCAGTAAATAGATGAGCGTAAGACTGGGAATGGTTATAGATATTTGCTTCGTTGTGTGGCGTATCTGACATAGTTGGCATCATAAGTAGTGATAAGTAAGGAGTTATAAAAAATAGAAGTTATTATCAAGTGGCATGGCTCAAGGGTCATTACTTATCAACAGCTCTAAGTTCAATAGCTCTAAATATAGCCATTAAAACTAGAAAATAGCCATTAGCTGTCTTTGGTGCGTTGCTTGATGAGAGTGATGGCTTGATAAGGCAGTATTTTATCACCTAATACACTGATAGCGATATCTCGTTGCGTACATAAATGTCTGAGCAGTATCGTATCTGGATGATCGGCAGTTGCTAGCAAAATACGTTCAGGATCACGGCGCAATATGGCCCTCGTGGCTTCTGCAATGGTCGGCTTGATTCGGTTACGATTGTCGATAGCATAATCTGCTGCGAGCATATCGATTAAGTCAGCCGTTTGATAGCGGGGTTGTTTGTATAGTGATAAACACTTCGAAGAATCGGTCAGTGCATGACGTGCCGCATCGATTTGATCGACAAAGGCTAAGCTGTGATCTGACGCTACCAAGTTATCATAAAAAACACTGCGATGCAGACCTGATTGTGGCTCGGTATATAAGCTGCGTGATATGAGCCCTGACACGGTACTGTTCAGTAACCCTGATGGAATCAACCAGTCTTCTTCACTAGCAGCAAGCCAAGCAACACCAGCCGGATCAGCCAGCGTTAATAATGGAATCACACCTTCACCCTGATGAAAGATATTCGCAAAACTTGGATGGCTAGGGTTGCTACATACCTCTAGGCTACGAGATAGCTCTTGATAAATGGCACCTTTCCCTGTCCAACCATCGACGAACACAATAGGGCTGTTTGGATGTGTTTTTAATATTAATGCTAGGGCGACAGAATCCAAACCTCGGTCACGAATGATGCTAATACCGTAGTGTACGCTTGGCAAAGCGTAGTTGCTGTCAGTATCTGCTAATGCACGCTGCAACAGTACCCCAATCGGTAAACCTGCACGTACTAAGCTGACCAAAACTAATGGATTCTCAGTATTAACGGTTTGTTCAAAAGTACCTTGTAATGTATAAGCCAAGTTAGCGATATCAGTCGCAGTTCTGTTTGTGCCTTGCTCTAGCGCCTGATGATATAGTTGTTCATGCATCGCTGTTGGTGCATCTTCTAACGTCAACATATCAGAATAGTGACGCTGGCCACTTTGGATAAGCGCTTCTTTTTGGCTGACAGGTACATCAGCCACGGCATCTTTATCAACGATATCGAGCAGAACGGTCACATCACTGGCAAAGTAACTGCCTGAACCGTAACTTTGTAAATCGGCTATTTTTGTATTGAGGTTATGTGAAATCATGATAGCAATATTGTCACTCATTATAGAAAAAGGTGAGGGTCGTGAGAATGAATAACCTAGCCTATCACAAAGGCTGTAACTGCGATTGTAATTGCGAGTGTAGTTGACCATGATTGGGCATCCCATACCAGTCTAGCAGTTGCAGAAATGGCAAGTCTGCTAGGCTGTCACCAAAGCCAAAACTAGGTCGCTGACTGTCTAAATGATGCTCTAATAAAAACTTTACAGCATGATGCTTATGCACGGCACGCGGCAATATCGCTAGATTATTTGCATTCACGTGTACATAAAAATCTTGATCAAAATCACGTATCAGCGTTGGCAAATTTTCAGCCAAATCTATCAATGCCTGATGGTTTTTGTGAGCATGTTTAATAGCTAAATAAATGGTCAATGCTTCATCAACAGAACCATTATGAAAGCTATCGATATGGGGTGTAAATACGAGCTGACTGCCATCACTTTTGCTGTAATTGGCGAATACTTGACTCAGCTGATTTAATTTATCCTGCAATGGTGCAAGCTCGTCATACATATGCTGTTGCCACTGGGCTTGTAGCTTGCCATCCTTGCTGAGAATAATCGCACCATGAGTCAGGACTTGCCAACTGTCAAAAGGCAGCTTCACGCGTTTGATTTCACTACGGTCACGGGCAGTGACGACTACCAACTCAGTGCTGGCAAGTAGCCAATTAAATAGCGCCGCTTGACGTTGACTCATAAAGCTCAATGGCTCGTCTTGTTTATTGACGGTCGCACAAACCAATTGCTCAGGCTCCGTAGTGGGTAAGTCCCACGCGTCAATTTTGCGTTGAGTTTGGAATAGTGTATCGTCTAAATCCATGAGTGCATAGGGTTTTACGATATTTGCATTAGGCTGAAAAAATGGTGTGGTCATGTATTCCTATTACCTTGGTTATCTTTAAATAACGCGCTTTGATGTATGAAATCATCTATTACATTTTTTGTTCTAAGATAAGCTCTTACACCCTCTATTTTCATTAATAAATATATTTCTAAGCCAAAAAGTGGCGCTATAGAAATATAGAGTAATGTAGTGCTTTTGAGAAGTATGAGGAAAAAGAACAACGAAATTAGTATCCAACATAGGAACCCGATAATGATGAATGTATTGAATCTTCGATGATAACGGATCCAATAATTAGTCAGACTATTGATGTTCTTTATATATTTACCATTTTGGAATTTGATTATAGAACCCGATTTTAAAGTGCTAATCTCATATAAGCTAATTTTTAAGTTCTTTTGAGACATTAGAAACTCTATTTCTTCAACCTTGTAATTTTTGAGTAGGTAAAAACGCTTATAGAAAAGTTGCTTGATTAAAAATGGTTGATTACTCAGGCGTTCAAGAAAGTTTTCATCATCAATTATTTTATAAAGCATCTCAAATTGCTTATCATCTTTGGCATCTACACGGTTAACTATGTAATTAAAAGGTCTTACAAACACGAGAATGGTTATAACAATAATTGTGATAATAGCCTGAGCATAATCATTAAGACCCAAAGCTATTTGAGCGCTACTTAAAAATTCAGCCATTCCCATGGCTAGTACCTATCACCAATACATTATCCAAACCTTGCCACATGTCATCAACGCTATCGCTTGAGGTCTCTACACACAGCACAATTAAATCCCAATCACTAGGCTCGACGTTATAAGCAAAGTTGGTCATACCAAGCCCATAATTATCGCTAAAGCTTAGCATGGTGGTAATCGCACCACCCAGAGCAATGGGTGATCGTGTCAAAGCGCTAAAGTTAACGGTTTTTTTAGAGTCTTTAACCTGACCTTCGAGCCATTCAGCCAATAAAAATGGCAGCCACACAAACTCATTACTACCTAATACCAGAATTCGCTCAGGCAATAGCTCTTTATCAAACGGTGCTTGATCACTAAAACTCGTCAATGCTGCTTGAAAATTCTGCAGATAGCGATCGAATCCATCGGTACTATCGAGTGTTGGAAAGCGTCCCCAATTGCCAGTGTTACCTAATGACTGACTACCAGCGTCAGTGGTATCGACCGACGGCATGATGATGGGTTCAGGATTGGGCGCATCCGTCCATTGCCAAGCGCCAGACAATAAGTGATGACGATGAAAGTCAATGTTCGGCAAGCGAGCAGATATGGAGTCGTCTATATCTGCTGCATCTTGATTCTGACTTAGAGACCAGTCAACCAACGTGGTGAGATGCACTTGCTCTAATTGGCTCAGTCCTGCATTGCGTAGCGCCGTAACGACATTGACGCAAGTATTACCCGTTGACGCTTCATCATCAACCATAATCAGAGTTTTACTGGCCAGTAGTTGCGCTTGCGTGATTTTATCAGAGCTTTGATAAATCAGATGCTGACTTGCATGGCTGTGGTCTTCGCTGAATGTGGTCAGCAACGTTTCACTGTTATCATCATTGTGTTGCGCATGACGCGTAGAGTTCAATAATAAAGCATTAGGGTAACGCGTTTGTAGTGCTTGATGGACGCCAGCCGATAAGCCAACGGCCGTCTCTGCCATGCCAATAACCAAAATCGGCTCAGGTAAATCTCTAGGTACTAAGTTTGCCAGATCTGTAAAAGCATTACGCATCGTACTAGGCGCTACCGGAATATGACGGCCTAAGACTTTTGACACAAATAAAAACGCACGTTTTGGGTTAATACGCTGAGCAAACCCGAGTAAGTCTTCTAATTGATAGTTGTCATCTTTCTGCGAATCTTTTTTAGCCGCTGCTGGATTGATTTGATAAGTTAGATCAAGCGTACCACGAGGTAAGGCGATGCTGCGTTTATAGGTTTTATGAGATGTCGTACTATTTTTAAAATCAGTTATCACTTAGTTCTACCCCATATTTTTCACAGAGATAACGTAGGTCGCCATCTATATTTTGATGTTTTGGCACAAACTGCCATTGGTTGCCAGTTCGGTTTAACGTAAATAATATTAGGCTTTTGCCTGATTTATTTTGGACGTCAAATTTGCCTGAGAATAATAATGTATTTTGCTGCTCATCAGTGATATTTAATTCAATACTGGTTTGCTGTGAGTCAGTCGCTAAGCTTTCCAGTTCACTTGATAGCACGAAGTTAAGTTGTTCAATGCTGGTAGGTTGGAGGTTTAGATCACAACTGAACTCAGAGACTGATGTATTATTTTCGAGCTGCTGGTTTAGCTCGACTGAACCATCCTCGCTATGCGTTTGACCATAAAATATCATATCTTCATCACCGCGTACCTTTGCAGTGGGAGTCACTCTAAATAAGACAGTATCGATAGTAGGTGCTGTTGATATTTTGACAAGAATAGGAGCAGCTGGGAAAAGGTTAGAAGTTGGCTTAGTATTAATCGTTTTTTTATTAGCAGTTATAGCGGCTGTTAATGCCTTCAGTATTTTAATCTTTGCCCACATGCCATTAGATTGCTTTCTAATATCATATAAACGCAGTGCAATCATTAAATTGGAAAATTTATCATAGCCATACTTATCGAGTTTGATGTCATTATGGTTTTTACTAAGTTCGCTGGCTATATAAGAGAGATTCGACCAACCATTATAAGCATTAGTATTTTCTTTGATTATTTTATTTAATAAGTTAATTAAGTGCGTTTGTGTCTGTAATTTTTGAGTCGTCCATTGTTTTGATGAATTATTATTAGGTGCTTTTTTAGGAGAAAGAGTTGTTTGCGTAGAATTGCTATTATTCTGATCGGGTAATAAATCTTCTACATAAAAGAATTTATCACAAGCCTGCGAAAACGCGCTAACCGTATTACGTTTGCCAAAGCCAAATACTTTTACATGGTTTTTACGAATACGTAAAGCCAGTGAGGTAAAGTCACTATCACTTGATATGAGACAAAACCCATCGTAATTATTGCTATACAGCAAATCCATGGCTTCGATGACCATGCCTATATCAGTGGCGTTTTTGCCTTTAACATAAGCAAACTGCTGCATAGGATCGATAGCATATTTGAGTAATGCTTCTTGCCAACTTTGAATATGAGCATTTCCCCAATCACCATATATTTTTTTGCAAGTGATATGACCAAGCTTTTCTATTTCTTGCAAAATATGGCCAATATTTTTTGCTGATGCATTATCAGCATCGATAAGTATGGCTATATTTTTGAGCTGAGCTGACATTTATATTTCCTAATACGTTTTCTTTAAGTCATTGTTTTATATTTTTTAGGTTCGTTACGTGATTCTTTAACCTCAACCTTGACAGCCAACCAGCCATAGCGCACCGCGGCTTTGTTTGCTCAACTGCGGTGTGGTCAGTGGTGACGTTTTACCAAGAGGCAAGTCCGATAAGTCATCTAAGCCAATGCCAGCGCTCGCTAGTAGGGCAGATAATAACTGAAATTTCACTGCGTAGTTCATGTTTTGTGCATGCTCGTGGACGAGGCTAGAGGTTACCATGCCGACAACTTCACCAGTAGGCAGTAATAAAGGGCTGCCACTAGATCCGGGCTGAATGGGTGCGGTGAATTGCATATAGCGAATATCATCGCCAAACCCTGTCAGACCTGAGATACAACCTTGCGTGACTTGCAGTTGGCTACTTAGTCCTGACAGCGGGAATCCCAATGTCGTAATGGTCTCTCCCAAATTATCAGAGCATCGCTGTGCTAATGGCAAATAGCTAAGCAAAGGTTCACTCACTCGAATAATGGCTGAGTCGCTTCCGATATCGCTGAGGACTACTTGCGCTTCGCGATCAGGTTGGCCTTGCTGACGGATACCAATCATCGCCGCTGACTCAATCACATGATAGCAGGTCAATAGGTGATAGGAGTCAATAGCGAATGCCGTTCCCGTCCAAGTTTCGCCAAGCTGAACGTGACGTGGGGGACGCGACTCGTTGTTTGGCTGAGTTCGCTGTTGCTGCTGAGCCGCTTGAGTTAGCGCGTGTGTATCTGGCGGACGGGTATCAAGACTTATTCCGACTCGATGCTCTACGCTTGCTAGTCCTTGTGTAGAGCTTTCACCCAGTGCACGGCATTTAAACTGGCCATTACGTCGATAGACTTCCAATATGATAGCCGCTTTAATATGACGCTCATTTGCAGTGAAGTCATATTTTATTTCATCATGGTTGAGTGTTAAACAGATATTATTGAGTTCAATCGCTGGTAGGTTAAGGCTTGGATCATGATAGACATATGCAATCAATTGCAAAGAAACAACATCTTGCGTATCAAACAATTTGGTCAAATCTAGCTGCCATGCGCTTGGATTATCATTATCGTCTAACTGAGCCCAGTCCTTGGGCTCATGAAGGTAGGCAGGGCTACAAGCTGCTTTACGATGTTCATCCAACGGCAGCCATATCAGTCCAAGTTGCTGCCCAAATGTAAGCTGCTCTGTTGTAGAAAAAGCAACCGAACAATTAGATTGCGCGATAATCGTATTTGCTCCTAGCACTAACGCAGTCTGTACAGTCATCATATGCCTCTAATTGAGTCGATTATAAGTCATTATAGACAGTTTTTAGATAGCTGTTTAAATAACTATGTGGTCATTATAAAAACAGATATTTGTCTATTTTTTATAGTTTTTATACAGAATGTGGCATAGAATGATTAGCGTACTGTTGTAATAACATTAGATTGAAAATCTACTGAATATTTGACTTTAAAAATCAATGGTAGTCATGACTTCTAAGTCATGATTTCAACACCCTGCAGCATAGTTGTAACAAGATAAAAATCTTTATTTCTAATTTTAGCCACCTATCGGATAATATAACCATTTGTCCGGCAATATTAATTTAAGCCTTGTCATAATATATCTATTCAGTAATAATGCTGCGTAATTAATTCTATAAAGTAACCAAAGATTGTCTGAGAAAAATTAAACAGTTAATATGTAATTAAATGTTTAGATATTATCTATGCATACCTCTCTTGTTTTATAAATATGAAAAGCTTAGAAAAAATAAGTCTACGCATAAACCTGTACTTAATTATGTGTAATAGATAACTTATCAAAGCTTGAAGGACACAAATTTAGGTGTCTTATATCTATAAAATTTAAAAGACAATAAACATATTAAACTTTGTTTTCTCACCAAATTCATACGACAAGAAAGTCGATAAACCATAAGTCTGAAACTGAATTTATATTAGTCGTTGAGCTTGCCCAGATAGCTTGCTACTAAAAAGTTTGGCGATATTTTTAGAAAAGGAGTGATTTTTGAAATTTTCTTGTTCATTGGAAACGTCTTCTGAGCGAATTCGTTTGGTTAATGTTATCTCGCCACTTATTAAAGCAGGTTACCAACTTGTAACCCAAAAGCAAGAGCCTTCAGAAAACGGTGGCAACATTATTCATGTCGTTGCCAAAAGCCAAGGATCAAAGACACAAGAAGATTTAATCAATGATCTTTCTTCCATTGAAGGTTGTACACTTTTTCAGCTAGAGATAGATGGAGAGGGAAGTACAGATGCAGTGTCATCACCACCACCTGCAGCACAAGATTTAGAACAGAAAAATGCGTTAGCAGCTATTGGTGCCCAGTATCCTGACATCGCCGATGTCGTTAGGCACTATGAGGCCAACTTGCCACACGAGATTCGCGCTAAAGCAATGCATGAGTTGGGGCGTAAAGTTGGAAGTGGTATCTACCAGCGTGACTATTCGCTTGGTAGCCCATTAAAAATGCCAACTACGATTAATCGCGAACTTGTACCAGCCTTGAAGGCATTCTCTAAAGTTAAAGCTAAGAATAACTTAGTTGCTTTAACCAAATGTCCATTCTGCAAATTGTCAGATAGCAATCATTCAGGCTGTCACTTTGTAGTGGGTTATATCGATGGTTTCTTATCAAGTAATCCTGCTGTAGATAGAGTTCGGGTTGAGGAGTCAAGCTGTGGCGCTGGCACTACCAATATTTGCGAATTTATCATCTGGTAAAAATAATTATTCATAGACGATGAAATCCCTATGAAAAACAGTAATAAATGCATAAAGTAATGTTAATTTATTAAATCGGATATTGCTTAAGCTTAGTTTTTATTAAATATAAAGGTCGAAAAAATGATTGAAGTTGAATACAACCTGCTTTTGGTGTTTATCTCATATGTTATTGCCGTAATGGGTTCTTATGTTGGTCTAAATCTTGCCATTCGCGTACCATCAGCCAAACCAGGAAACGATCTATACTTTTGGGTAGCGTTATCTTCAATCGCGATTGGTGGTGCTATTTGGTCTATGCATTATATTGGTATGATGGCAGTCGATATGAAAATGCCAGTCACTTATGATTTAGGTTTGACCGTTATTTCAATGCTACTTGCTATTTTGTTTGTTGCCGTTGGTATTGTTATCGTTGGACGCGGCGCGTCAAGTATTGCCAAGTTAATCAGTGGTGGTGTATTGACTGGACTGGGTGTTGCAGCAATGCACTATACAGGTATGGCCTCAATGCAGATGGAGGCAACCATGTCATATAACATACCACTTTTAATCACTTCGATTATCATTGCAATTGTGGCAGCTATGGCTGCGCTATGGTTAGCATTTAACCTACGTGGTACGGTACAGCGTTTTGGTAGCGCATTCATTATGGGTATCGCTGTTTGTGGTATGCATTATACTGGTGTAGCAGCGATGGAAATGAGCGCTACAGCGGGTCACGCAATGTCTATGAGTCATACACCTGAAGGTGCGATTACTTCATCGATTATTATCTTTATTGGCTCAGCAGTTGTACTTGGCTTACTATGGTTCTTAGCATCTAAAAATGCTCCTAAACAAGAAAACTTAGTATTCGGCGAGTAATGATGTAGTTGATTCAGTTTAAAAGAGAGACAAGGCAACCGAGTACAGAGGTATATGTGATATCTCAAGCAAGGTTAACGTGTCACTCTTTTATAGAGAATTGACTATAAGCCATCACTGTTCTGTTTATTGAATGGTTAATACAATAAAAAGGTTTTTAGATATTATTCTAAAAACCTTTTTTTTATGTGGAATAGCTGGTGTATAGCTAATGGCTTATCTACACTTTAATCCATTGTAGTTTCTTCGATTTTTACACCCATCATGATTGAACGTACTTGGCAAGGTACTATCTTTTGAACGATATCAGCTAGCCTTGGTTTATCAGTCAAGCCCAACCAGTAGGCAAATCCAACCTGTGTTAAATCCACACCGCTATGAATTGTATAACCAATACCGCCAGATGGGCGACTATTGATCTCAAGTACACGGTGCTGACCATCATCATCAGCCTTGGTCTGTACACTGACGATACCATCACAGTTGAATGCTTTGATTAATGGAATGACGACATCCATGACGGATTGCTCGTAGCCGATATGCTGGATTTTCCCAGTTTTATAACGAGTAATAGCGGCCAGTACTTCACCATATTCGCATACCACATCGATAGAGTACTCTTGCCCTGACAAGTAAGGCATTAATAACATTGGAATAGGGCGCTCATGCACCATTAAGCTGTTTGTGTACGCATTTATAAATTGGGCATTGCTGATTTTTTTCTCTTCAGTAAAGTATAAATGCTCAAAGCTATCGTATTGATCCTCTTCTGTTTTACCTAAATCTAACCGCCAAAATCCTTGCGCAAAAATACCAGTGACTGGTTTGACACACAAAGGCTGATGGCCATGTTTGGCAAGTAGCGCTTCAAGCTGCTCAGTCGTATCAAAGCGCCAAGCATCAGCGACAGGTATGTCATGAGAATGGCACTGTTGCATAAAGGCAAATTTATCGTCGATTGATTCTAACGATTTGACACTGGTTGCGCCGGTCAATAAGCGAATACCTGCTGCATCAAATACCTCTCGATGGGCCTCATAATCAATACCATTGCGACCAGTCAATAATACCTTTACGTTGTGCTGTTGAGCCTGTTCTAGGACGAACTGCCAACGCGGCATAACGGGTTCAGGTTCAACGTCCACCTCATCGGGGCTATCTATAGAAGCTATAGTAGGTTCAAGATAGACATTATCCGCAAACTCGAAAATCTCAGGTCTATCGTGACGGTGTGAGGCTATGATGTTGAATGGTGTCTCAGATTGAGTCTTCAATGCTTGTAGGCTGGCTAACATATCACGCTGGCTTGACTGGCCTTCGGCTAACCAAGCTGCAGTTGGCGTTGTATGGTGACTATCGTTAGCAATGTTATCCATAATTCTCTCAGCAGTATCATAAGTGTTAGATATAATTGGATAACGAAATACCGTTATCGCAAAACCAATAGCAATATAGATAAGCTAAAAATGTAGTTAACCATCCAAGTCATCATATTGCTGATAGTAGCGCTATTATATACAAATGCTAGGCGTTATAAATGGTACTGATAAAATAGTATGAACAAGAATGCTTAAGATTTATTGTGGGGTTTTTAGTACTTAACAGAAGGCGTCTACCGACTAAAAATCTTGTAATAACCGTGCTACTATATGCTGATAGTAAACATAATAAATACATCGATATAATAAATACATGAAAGGATGAGTAATGAGTCAAACCCTAATTGCAGGTGCAAATGCGCCACTACCGACGGACAATATTAGTATTCGTATCTTAAGCCAAAATACGATTGATTGTGCTGCTTATCGCCTAACTGCCAATGGTAAAGTGCGCGGTGATGGAGACATGATATTTTATGGGCAGACACGTAGCGATGATAGTAGTGTCAGCTTTCGTGGTCACGACAGTGATGGCTTTTTTGACATCAATTTGCCAGCTCAACCTGCAAGTATTGAAAAAATAGCGCTCGCATTCTCTAGTGATAAAACACTTGCTCAAGTCGGTGATGTGGATATTCAAGTATTACAAGGCAGTCAAGTGCTGATGACTTGTCAGCTCAGTAGCGCAGGCCGTAATGAAAAAGCAATTATTTTAGCTGAATGCTATCGAAGGCAGGGCAGTTGGAAGTTTAGATTTATTGCTCAAGGGTTTGAAGGTGGTCTAAAACCTTTGTCAGAGCATTTCGGTGTTGAGATCGCTGATGAGGCACCAGTTCCAAACCAATCACAGAACCAAGCTCAAAATCAGTCAAATAATCAGGCTCAACCTATCAACACGCAGCGTCCAATCAACACACAAAAAGCGGGTAGCGCACCTCAAAAAAATACACCACCACCGATTCCAGCTAATCCTGCCATAAACCTAAGTAAAGTAACCTTAACTAAAAATCAATCTAGCATCAATCTCAAAAAACGCGATGATTTTGGTAAAATTACTGTGAATTTGAACTGGAATCAACGACCGAATGCTGATCAGCAGGCACCTAAAAAAGGTCTCTTGGGTGATCTGTTTAAGCAACATAAAGCGGGTGGTATTGATCTGGATGTTGGTGCGATGATTCACCTGAAAAATGGTGAAAAGACGCTTATCCAAGCATTGGGTAATCGTTTTGGTAGCTTACAGTCAGCCCCTTATGTGTGTCTGCGTGCCGATGATAGAACAGGTCAGATAAGTGGTGGTGAATGGCTGGATATCAATGGTCAGCAGTGGTCGCAGATTGAGGAGGTCTTTATCTTCGCCTTTATCTACGAAGGTGCACCGAACTGGGCACAAACTGATGGCGTGGTCACCATTGCGGTACCAGAGCAGCCACCGATTGAAACGCGTTTAACAGAAGGCACAGGCAATTTGCCAATGTGTGCAATCGCTCGTTTGGTCAATCAACAAGGCAGTATCAATGTTGAGCGTATCAACCAATACTTTAAAGGTCACCAAGAAATGGACAAAGCTTTTAATTGGGGATTTAGCTGGAAACGCGGTAGCAAGTAGTAACTAAGTAGTAACGGCTGCAAGAATATTGATTGGTACAAAAAAATAAGCCCTTCTATTATAGAAGGGCTTATTACTATTGAATACGCTTCAACATTCAAAAATTTTCTAGAGTCAATTATGCATGCGGTGTGATAGCAGGCATCAAATCATGAAAAGTACGACCAGACGCTGTTTCACCGATGGCATGCATTTTCCACTCATTGTTATGGCGATAAACTTTTGCCATTACCATCGCCGTGTGTCCACCTTGCGCTGATAAGTTATAGCGAGCAACTTCTTGGTTGTTATTAGCATTTACGATACGACAAAATGCATTTTCTACGGTCTCAAAAGTCTGACCAGTAAAGCTATTGACGGTAAATACCAGCGATACAACATTAGCAGGAATTCTAGATAGGTCTACGTTGATGACTTCATCATCGCCATCGCCATCACCCGTACGGTTATCACCAGTATGTACAATGCTGCCATCTTTTGATTTTAGCTGACTGAACCAAATAGCATCGACCGCCTGTTTATTGCTATCGAACATGATGCATGAAGCATCGAGGTCAATAGAGTCGCCGCCACTACCGCCACCAAATAGTTTACCTAAGAACCCACCTTTTTTTTCTTGTGGTCCCTGTGCGACATCCCAGCCTAAACCTAATTTTACCTGCGTGAGGTCACCACCAGCTTCTTTGCTAAGTGAGATTTTTTGACCTTTTTGTAAGCTAACTGCCATGTGATTATCCTTATAGTATCAATATTGAGAAATATGAACTGAGTGTAGTGTTGCCACTCGTCTTCCTTGCTATCTAAGTTTTTAAAAATGTTGTAATAGTTTTGAGTAAAGCGTTGAATAAAATCTTTATATAACGACATACAATTATAAGATATTGCCTAATAAGCCGCTACTACCACCGCGACCGCCTGAGCTACTACCTAAGACGCTTTGTAGCCAGCCTTGGTAGCTATCACGATTGCGCGAACAGATAATGACTTTGCCAGTACCAGAGAAGTTCAATACCATGCCTTCACCACTGGTGACGGAGTTGATGATATTGCTCATGAATCCTTTTTTCTTACTGGTCGAAACTGACAGCTTATAATCTAAGTTGGAGTCCCAGCAGACCACGTGACCATTATCGATGATAACGTCTTTACCTGCTTCTACATCGATCTCGAATAGTGAGCCAAACCCTGATACCACGACCTGACCTTGGCCTTGCGTCTGCATAACCATAAAGCCACCAGTATCACCAAATACCGCACCGCCAAGGTTGCGTTGAATATTGGCTCTGATATCCACGCCAGTTTGCGCCGCTACAAAAGCACCATCGCTGAGCGTGTACTGCTGTGCACCGCAATCAATGATTTGCATATCACCATCTAGCGTGGGCGCAAGCAAACAATCACCTTCACCATTGACCGCTTCGATTTGCTGTTGAAACAGTGATTCATCGTTAGCGAAACGGCGCATAAGTGACTGCATCAACCCGCCTTGCAGCTTACCTTTGAGCTCAAGGTTTGATTCCATCATCACCATTGCATTGGCTTCACAATAAATCGAGTCGCCTTTTTTGAGATTACAATGTAAAAAAGGTTCGATGGTACCGATTAAGCTAAATGTTGCGGCCATGGTTTGCAAATCCTTATTCTAATTTTTTAATATGTGCGCTTGATAGCTATGTTTATGTATATGGTTTTCTATAAGCTATCTTCAAGACTTTGGCTTTTTTGGTTAGCCAATTAAAATTAAAGCCATCAAATGCGTTAAAAGGGCACACTTGATGGCTTTAAATAGCTCTTTTATATCGCAATCAACTATATGACTGCGATATTTATTTTGCTAAGCGATTACGTCAAAGCTAAGATTAGTCAAAGCTGAGCTTATACGTTTACGCCATAAGAACCCGCTAATGGTCCCAGACCACCGCTGAAACCTTGACCAACAGCGCGGAATTTCCAGTCGCCGCTGTGACGATACAACTCACCAAAGATCATGGCCGTTTCAGTACTGCCGTCTTCTGATAGGTCATAGCGTGCAATTTCACTGCCGCCATTGTCATTAACGATACGGATGTAAGCTTCGCCTACTTGACCGAAGTTTTGGTTACGGGCTTGACCTTCATAAATGATGGCACAAAGTGCTACTTTATTAACGTCAGCTGGAATGCTTGCTAGGTTTACTTTGATAGCTTCATCATCGCCATCACCTTCGCCAGTACGGTTGTCGCCTGTGTGCTCAACAGCGCCATTGTCTGACTTTAGGTTGTTAAAGAAAATAAAATCTTGGTCGTTACGTACTTTACCTGCTTCATTGACCAAAAAGCCAATCGCATCTAAGTCAAACTCTTGACCGTCAGTAGCGCGTGGATCCCAGCCAAGACCGACTGTAATATTGGTTAAGCCTGGCGCTTCTTTTGATAAGTTTACGTTGCCGCCTTTTGTTAAGCTAATAGCCATATAAATATCCTATTGATTAGTAATTAAATAATAAAAAAATGAACTGAAAGTGGTGCAATGGTTGATACGTAAGCACAGACAGTAGTGCTACCTGTATATCACGGCCTGCGTATCATTACGTTTTACTATACTAAGCGTTTGCTTAGTAAGCAAGGCGTATTTTGTGCACTTACTATATGTTTCCTAAGAGACATAATGTCTCTGTATATCTGATACTTTTTAACAATCTTGATAGCAATACTTAAGGTGTTGTTATCAAAAGTAAATTGTTAGTCTACTACCATTTGTAGATTAAATAAGAAAAATCGGCATTTAGCTAATAAGAGCATATTTTCCTAAAGAAAGCTTTAAAACGAAAAAGGGTCATACCAATATATTTAGCATGACCCAGAGTAAAACTCACCATATTTAACGGTGCACATCGTCTTAAACAACTCACCGATAAAAGCATCAAATGATAGTCTTTAATCACCGAAAACCGACCAGCCAGTTTCTTGTACAAACAGCTCTAATGCTTTGGTTCCAAGCTTAGAGTTTCCTATATGATCGAGCCCTGGTGACCAGACGGCGATTGAACCTTCACCTGGTGCTATCGTCAAAATACCGCCACCAACACCACTTTTACCTGGCAGACCGACACGATAAGCAAACTCACCAGAGCCATCGTAATGACCACACATCATCATCAGCGAATTAATCCGTCGAGAACGCTGTGCATTGATAACTCTAACGCCTGTGTGCTCATTGATACCATTAGATACTAAAAATAGGCCAGCCTGAGCTAACTGTTGGCAGTTCATCGCAATCGAGCATTGATGAAAATAAGTACCCAACACTTTATCCACGTCATGCTTTAGACGACCAAAAGATTTCATAAAATAGGCCAATGACGCATTTCGATCTTTATGTGCCATTTCGGATGCGGCTACTTTGTGATCAAAACTGATTGAGTCATCATCTGCGATAAAGCGTACAAACTGTAGTATCTCGCCCAATGTCTCTTTGGGCTCATGACCCATCATGATCGCATCTACCACCGCAATTGCACCAGCATTAATAAAGGGATTACGTGGCCTGCCAGATTCATGCTCTAGCATCATGATAGAGTTGAAGGGGTCACCAGATGGTTCGCGACCGACGTGTGTCCAGAGCGCATTACCCAACTTGCCAAGACCGATAGTTAAGGTGAATACCTTTGAGATACTTTGAATAGAAAACAGTGTACCAGCATCGCCAGCTGTATAGACCTGTCCGTCAGGTGTCGCCACCGCAATACCGAACTGGTTTGGATCGACATGAGCCAGCTGCGGGATATAATCTGCCACTTTGCCACGATCGGTTTCATTTGCCATTTCTGTAGCAATATCATCAAGAATTTTTTGTATATTAATCATGTAGTCGTATTTTTATGATGTTATTAGAGGATGGAGATTCTAACTGAATAAAGAATGATAGTAATCATGGAATTGTATTTTAATGATTGGTTATCTTAATTATTGGTCAATCTGGTATACCGACGCATACATCATATATTTATAACCTGTCGCTTTAATTAAGCTAAAAAAAAGCAGGTCATATCAATTTTTTGATATGACCTGCTTAAATACATCACTAGATGCTATATGAATGACATGCCTTAATTCAGACTTGCCTTCTCAGCCTTACGATAATTAAGTGATGCAACAAATGCCCAACCAATGAAGGTAATGCCGATCAGACCAGTAATGAGTTCTGGTACATGGAACTTAACCGACAACAGCATGATAATTGCTAATGCACCAATCGCATAATGTGCGCCATGCTCGAGATAGACAAACTCATCAAGCGTACCTTTATCGACTAAGAAGATAGTCATAGAGCGTACAAACATCGCACCAATGGCAAGACCCAACATGATGACAATAACGTCGTTGGTAATGGCAAATGCACCAATAACACCATCAAAACTGAATGAAGCATCAAGAACTTCTAAGTATAAGAAACCGATGATACCGCCTTTCATGATAGCGCTAGTCGCCGCAGCACCCGAACCGCTTTCTTCGTTTTCTAAGCCTTCTTCGAGATCACCTTCGAGCATGCCAGAGACAACCTGTACGCCAAGATAAACAAGAATACCCCAGACACCTGCAATTAAGACGGCACCTGACTGCTCAGCGCTGGCCCATGATACGGCAATCATTAAGACGATGAGAGCGACAAACACGCTCATAGCACCGACTTTGCCGAGCTTAGCCAAACGGCTTTCTAACCAATCAAACCAGTGGACTTCTTTCTCATCGAAAATGAAGTTCAAGAAAACTAATAGTAGGAAAATACCACCAAATGCTGAGATTTCAGCGTGATGCGCCATTAGTCTGGCTGAGTATTCTTCTGGTTGATACAGCGCTAGATTGATAACTTCCATCATACCAAGATCAGCGGTAACCGCGACGATGACAATGGGGAAGACCAAGCGCATACCAAATACTGCAATCAAAATACCAACGGTTAAAAATATCTTCTTCCAAAATTCGTCCCAGCCCTTGAGGACTGAAGCGTTGACCACCGCATTATCAAATGATAATGAAATTTCCATGACGGCCAAAATAGCGGTAATAGATAAGGTGGATATCATGCCACCCATACCGCCATGTGAATATCCCCACCATGCCGCTACCGCTAGGGCAATGGCTGTGAAGATAAAATCTAAATAAAAATGTCTCATGACACATCCTGTCTGGTTGCGTAAAGCTAAGGTCGGCCTATTATAGACACAAACTGCAAAAAAGTGGTTATTGCTAACCACCTTTGATAGGTAATTCTAAACGAAACGCAGAGCATTACTAGTCATTTAGCCACTATAAATTGTGACTATTTGCAACTATGTCAGCTTTACGTTTTGGACGTGATAACGACGGTTGATAAGTACCTAAATGTTAATAAAATAGGGTTTTAAATATCAACGCCATATTGCTGGCACATCGCCTGTAGACCACCTGAATAGCCTTGACCAACGGCGCGGAATTTCCACTCACCGTTATGACGATATACTTCGCCAAATACCATTGCCGTCTCGACAGAGTAGTCTTCAGCCAAGTCAAAACGTACGACTTCAGTGCCTGTTTCTTCGTTAACGACACGGATAAAGGCGTTGGCTACTTGGCCAAAATTTTGACTACGTGCTGCAGCATCATGGATAGTCACGGTGACAACGATTTTGTCGACATCAGCAGGCACTTGAGTTAGGTTTACTTTGATAACTTCATCATCACCATCCCCTTCGCCAGTACGGTTATCACCAGTATGCTCTACTGCACCATTGTCAGATTTCAGCTGATTATAAAAGATAAAGTCATGGTCGCCGCGCACTTTACCAGCGCCACTTAGCAAGAATACGCTCGCATCAAGATCAAATTCTGCGCCTGATGTGGCACGCTCATCCCAGCCAAGACCGATAAGTAGCTTGGTTAGGTTTGGATCCGTTTTGGTTAGCGATAAATTACCGCCTTTATTAAGTGATAAAGCCATGAGAATATCCTTGTTATTAGAGTAGGGAGAGATGCAATATTAAAGCAATAACTAAGCGAAGAAGTACAACTAAGCGAGCAAAATCGATAGTGGGATTAACATTATCAAAAAACTATCGCCGCAAAACTATTGCTTAATAACGCTCTATCATAACAACAAAAAATGACCCAATCAAAGCTGATTGGGTCATTGTTATGTTTCATAAAAAATTGAGCATAAAACTTAAGATTTAGTGGCTTACTAGATGACCGTTTATATAATTAGTCATCTGTAGGCGCTTATCTAAAAGCTACCATTTGAAAGCTCTAATGATAGACCTAAGATTATAGACTGTCGCTTAAAAACTCTGACGATGGCGAATTTCAAAGCTTTGATGAATCGGTTTTTTGATATTAAAATCAAAACCAATAGTCTTTTGTGTAATCTCAACAATATCGTAGCGCTCAGTCAACTGCTCATCTAGCTCAAAGCGGGTAAAGTTGTTTGAAAAATACAACACACCATCTGACGTCAAGCGATTCATGGCGCGATTGATAAGGGCAGCATGGTCACGCTGTACATCAAAAGTACCTTGAAACTTTTTAGAGTTTGAAAAGGTCGGTGGATCAATGAAGATAATATCGAACTGCTCGGTATTGTCTTTAATCCATTCGAAGATGTCAGCAGCAACGAACTGATATTTATTGCGGCTCACGTCCAAGCCATTGAGTACAAAGTTTTGTTTGCCCCAATCTAGATAGTTCTGTGATAAATCGACACTGGTGACTTTTTTCGCGCCAGCTAATGCCGCGTGAACACTTGCCGTACAAGTATAAGCAAATAAGTTCAATACCGCTTTGCCACGGCTGTTGTCCTTGATTCGTGCACGCATGTTACGGTGATCGATGAACAGACCAGTATCAAGATAATCTGTAAAATTCACGTAAAGATAAGCGCCGTCTTCGCGCGCAACATGAAACTTGCCACGTTTTTCTGTGGTGTTCTGCTTGCTGTATTGATCATTACCAGACTGGCGGGCACGCGTTTTGATAAAGATTTGTTCACGGTTAATACCGAAAACTTCACGGATACCCATCAATGCCAAGTTGAAGCGCTTTTTAGCTGTTTCAGGTGGGATAGTCTTTGGTGGTGCATATTCTTGCACATGAGCGTAGTCGCCATATAAATCGATCGCAACCTTGAAATCTGGTAGGTCAGCATCGTAGACACGTACATTACTGACGTTGTCTTTTTTCGCTAGCTTTTTCAGTTTGGTTAGATTTTTTTGCAAGCGGTTGATGAAGTCTTGTCCATCTTCTACTTCAATCTCACGTTTCTCAAAACGACTCACGAGATTGCCCGTTTGTCCTGCAATCAAGGTGCCATAGCGGAAATAAACGGTGATGGCACCATTATGACAACGCAACGTTTTTGGTTCTTTAATTGGTAAGATATCGACTTGTTCGACATGAGATGCCAGTATGCCAAGCATTGGATCAACGCCACTACCAGCAAAGCTATCTTGCAAAATAAGACCAATCGCTTGATATAACGGCTTAATCATTTCTTCATCGCCCAAACGCTCACCATAAGGGGGGTTGGTAATGATTAAAGGATTGCTCAATCGACCATCACTGACGAGAGGGCTTAGTACAGCACCCAACTGGTCAAGGGCGCGAGTTTCGATATCGAGTAGCGGCAGTAAATCTTGTAAACCTGCGGCAATGATGTTTTTTTCTGTGGCGAGAATTGCACCACTATCAGCGTCGAAACCTAACATTAGTGGTAGGGTGTCAGGCTGCTCGTTTGCAATCTCCAACGCGTCGCGGAAACGTGTCTGTGCATCATTAATCATTTCTTGCCAGAGCACATCGTCATGATGCTGCCATTGATAAAAGCCAAATTGATTGGCGGCTTTATCGATACCAACCGCATAATCACAATGCATGAGTAACGCTTCAATGATGAACGTTCCAGAGCCACACATAGGGTCGATTAAGGCATTGAAGAAAGGCGCATTACCATCTTCGTTCTTTTTATGCCAACCAGCACTATAAAGTAGGGCGGCAGCCAAGTTTTCTTTTAGGGGCGCGTCTGTCATGGCCACACGGTAGCCACGGCGATGCAAGCTGGTACCTGATAAATCTAAATATAGTTCAGCTTGTTTGTCATTCACGGTCGCAAAAATAGAGAAATCTGGATTTTTGCTATCGACGTTAGGACGGCTGTCGTAAACTTCATTAAACGTATCAGCAATCGCATCTTTAATACGGAGCATCGCAAACTGCTGACTAACGGCCACGCGCTTGTCTACAGAGAGACGAATCGCAAAGGTTTGCTCTAAGCTGAATTGCTCAGTCCAATTGACTGATTTTGCCAAACCATAAATTTGCTCAGCCACATCGTACTCGGCATTGATGTTTTTACGTTTAATCAGCATCAATACTCGGGAGGCGACACGTGACCAAAGACAAATAGTATATAGGTCGCGCAAAGTACCCGTAACCGCTAAACGGCCTGTGCTTTTGATCTCACTGGCAATACCAAAACTGGTCAGTTCGGTCTGTAGCGGTGCCTCAAGCCCATCGGCACAAGTGATGATAAGGTCAAGCGACAACTCTGGCGAAGCTGCTACTAAAGTTGAGGGCGCGGTTGTTTCGGTCATACGGATACCTGTGGGCTAAATTGATAATTAATGCACATCATAAAATAAGATGTTTAACCGACAATTTTACCATATTTCAATAAGTTTAGTTTAAAAGCTATCTAGGATTATAAGATTGAATGTCACAGTAGTTAATAAAGCAGTAATAAACTGGTAAGTTAACGCAATATTTGTTTTATACTAAAAAAATGGAGACGATAACCACAGTAATCGTAGCAGATGACCATCCAATATTTTTGGAGGGGTTTATGCTTTTGCTTGCGCGTGTAGAAGGGTTGAATGTTGTAGGCCATGCAACGAATGGCGATCACACATTACATCTAATAGAAAAGTATGAACCAGATATTGTCTTAATGAATGTCACGATGTCTGGTATAGATATCGAAAACATCGTTCTTTCGGTTGAAAAGCAATCACTCATCACGCAATTAATTGCATTGACCACCGTCAATGATGGCGCTAAAGCACAGCAATTACTCAATATTGGATTGTCAGGTTACGTGTTAAAAAATACGACCTTTATAGATTTGTTAGCCGTTATCAAGCAGGTTCGTACAGGCAAAAAATTTATCTCACCATCATTACTTGCTAGTCTGAAACCTATCACAGCAGAAATCAATAAACCCCACCTCACTAATCGCGAAATTGAAGTGCTAACCTGCATTGTAAAAGGGGATAGCAATAAAAAAATCGCGTGCGATCTTGGTATCTCACAGCGTACTGTTTGCTTTCATATGAGCAACTGCCTTAGAAAGCTAGAAGTGTCTAACCGTACACATGCCATAGTACAAGCAGTCAATCATGGGTTGATAGATATTGACTTAAAAGTATATGATTTGAAAAATGGTTGAGCTGGATTGAAGAAGCGGTAGCACTAAATTGGAGTCTACATTAACGAATAAACCACCCATCATAAAATGATAGGTGGTTTATTAATTGATAATTAATGTCTTCAAAATTCTATGACTTCTCCATTACTCTCTTGTCAGATTTCTCTAAAGAGTTATAGATCTATTTTAGAATCGTTTTAGAGTAGCGCTTTTTTTCATTGACATAGATTTAGGCTGAGCTTTAGATTCCACTTTGACTCTAGCAATCTCTTGCTTACCATCACTAATGACGAAGCTACCGGCACTACCATTTGAGCCAGACGACTTGTTTCCACCAACTTGCCAATTAACCCAGTAATCAGCAGACTCGCATGTTTGGGGGAAGAACTTGTTACCACCATTAAAATATGTGCCTACTTGTACACGATACCAATGGTTCGGTTTCATATCATAACTTGCTGAAGTATTACCATGATTTATAGGATTAGTGATGTGGAAGTTAGTATAAAATGCGTCAATACTAGTGCCCCAACCTGGTGACGTAGGTACGGGTGAACCTAACGCACCTGGTCCTTTATCATATATAGTCCATTTGGATATTAATGCATTGATAGGGGGCTTCATGCTATGCACATAGTTTAAGTAGCTTTGCATCTGATTGTTAAATTGCGATGTTGCTGAGAAATTAAGACGATATTTTGCATTTGATCCGCCACCGGGCTGAAATACCGGGGTTAATTGTCGAATGATAGCTTCTTCATTGATGGGTGGGCAGCAGTTATCAGCAGGTATATTAATGACAATATCATCATAATCCATTGGAACCAAATCACCTAAATTTGTAGCCTCATCAAAAATTATGGGACCCGGTCCAGTGCCCCCATCGCCAGCACACCCTTTGATATTGACAAAGGCTTCATCAAAGTTCATGTTATTATCCATTTTGATGACTAATGAATAGGTATTACCTGCTACCACTGGGCTAGTATAGGATACTAATTTCCAAGGATCTGTTGAAGAGTTACCACCTGGGAGAGTTACAGGGTTAGACTGACCAACGATTGATCCATTGATACCTGTTCCATTACGCAAGATGACAGAGGCTGTTCCATTACTATCAGCTCTGGTAGAAAAGTATCCACCAAAATTTGCTTCACCATTACATTTTGCTATAAAGGTTTGATAGAAGTCATTGCTGCCATTAGCAATATCAAGATAATGTCTAATAGTTCCTGACGCAGTGCCCGATGCATCACTCCGAGGGCCATCTCCCGTGGAATTAATGCCTTGGTTGGTTCTGATGACGTTTGAATCATCACCTGTTCCTAACACCCAAGGAGTAATAGGATGACCTATATGATTGCCAAATCCACTGGTAGGCGGACTTAGCTCAAAGCCTCCATTAATCAGTTGATTTGCAAATGCTCCCGTTGTCAATATTAAACTAGCACCAACTATGCTCAAAGCTTGAGTGAATCTTAATTTAATGTCCATGCGCAGAACTCCCTGTCAGTAATCAATTGATTATGCCCCTAGATATTTTGTCAAACCTATTCAACGGTCTATTAGTATCTGTTTGCAGCATAACAAGGATTTATCAAAGATGTACCTGTAGATATCTACAGGTATAGGATCTGCATGCATAGCATTAGAGGTATTTTAATAGTCTCAATTCATATTAATTAGTATCGTAACCCGTCACTATGAAAGTAAGCTATAAGAGGTGTTCTTAGGTGATGATATACAGGATAGGTCAGGTGTCGCTCAAAGCAATGCGTATTTAAATACCTTGAGCAATGTCATGATCAACCTATTGAATGCGTACAAAATTTTATCACGCTAACAGAACAGCCATAAACTATTATTGGTTTTATTTGATATTAAGGCTGAGCATGGTTGTCTGGTGCTACTCGTTGTGTCGTCGTTGCAAAGGGTTTGGTCGCTATGGGATAGTCGACGTCTTTTGGCATGAGCAAACGCATATGTGGATAAGGGGTTGAGATATTTGCTGCGTCAAAAGCGCACTTGATATCTTCTCTCAAATGTTCCTTGATTTTTGGCATACGTGCCACAGCGGCTGGTTTCACCCAAAACCGTACAATAAAGAACACACCATACTCACCAATCTCTGCCACGGTGGCCGAGGTTTCAGGACGGCTAAGTACCACCTCAGTATCGGTAAGTACTTGCAAAATTTCCTTACGGGCAGTATCAATATCATCTTCGAAAGCAATACGTACACGAACATCAAAGCGTATAAAGTTTTTGGAAGTTAGGTTAATCACTTCGGAGGAGGCAACATTAGAGTTTGGAATAATGACAGTGATGTTATCTCGAGTCAAAATATGAGTGGTACGTAAGGCGATAAGCACCACACGGCCCTCATTTTCATTGATATGAATCCAGTCGCCAACTTGAAAGGACTGCTCAAGTAAAATAGTAATACCAGCGATAAAGTTAGCAAGCGTCGATTGAGCAGCAAAACCGACTGCTAAACCTACAATACCCAAACCCGCTACTAGTGAGACGATATCAAAGCCAAATTGCGCCATGACACTGGCAAGTCCGAGTACCAATAGCAGCACGGACAAGATGTTTTTGAGGAGCTGCTCTATGGAGGCGTTGAGGCCATAATGCTGTAGCACTCTGTGAATAATTTGCCCCGAGGAGGCCCAGAGTACATAATAGATACCGGCCCAGGTACTAGCCTTTGCCGTCGCTTTGATGGTATCTGGTTCAAAGTAAATCTGACTCATAATGGCGATTAAACTGGCTACAACCCATATATAACGCAGCACTGAGCGAACAATTTTAGTTCGACGCTCATTTAAACGTATTTTCGCTTTGCTTTGTTTGAGGATATAAATAGCCAACCAATAAAAAAATCCTAATACCGCAAGCAGTATTAGGATTTTGATGCCAGTACTTGCCAGATCCACTGCTTGAGATGACCAGTCAAGTGACTCTTCATCTGCAGATCCACCAAGCGCAAGATAGAGGCTAGTATGGAGATCACGTATGATCTCTTTGAAAAAATCAGTAATACTAGCGATTGGCATTTTTTGGTCCATGCAGATTTTGGTATATGCAAAGTATTTAACATAAGGTATAGGATTATAAGTTACCTTAAATCATCAGTGCAATCAAACACAAGAGATGTGCTGATTGACACTGAGTATACCTGTTTTGCAGGTGCGGCTGAGCTGATAATTAAGAGCTATTTTTCTGAGTATCTTGATATTGATAAGGTATCTCCATTTTATGCTGCACATCACGCAAAGCAGTGCGTAGACCTTCCAATATCGTTGGGTGATAAAAAGGCGTGTCAAGCATGTCTTTGACACTCAAATCATTGGTAATTGCTGATGCCAAAATATGACCAATATATTCAGCATCAGGGCCTACCATGCTAGCCCCTAAAATTTTATCTGTTTTTTTACAGCCATAGATATGTAATAGACCACAATTGACGCCCATCACACGACTGCGGCCTTGATTATCAAAGCTGACGCTGCCGATCACATGCTCTAGATTTGAGTCTTGTTGAATTTCTGGCAAGGACATACCAACATTGACGATTTGCGGTGAGCAGAATACGATAGAGAATGGTGTGGCGGGCGGGCGAATATAGGCATTTTCTTCGTTTTCGCAAACCATACTTCCAGCACTATAGCCTTCATCACTAGCCACATGTAGCAATGGAATATGTGCATTGGCATCACCCACAATATAAACGTTTGAATCACCAATCTTGCCTGTTTTTTTACTCAAATCTTTTGGGCGATTTTTGTCATCAAGTTCGACACCTAGGTTTTCAACGCCTAGCTGTTTGATGTTATTACGGCGTCCTGTCGCGACCAGTACGTATTCACCTTGCCATTGTTTCGACTCGCCAGCACTGTCTTCATAATCAATAAATGCTGTTTTATGCTCTGCATTTATCTGGGTGCCGACATTATTAATCTCACTACCCAAGTGCATGGTCAACTCACCACTCAGGCAATCAATCGCTTTGTTATTGATATCGTCATCTTTGAGTCCGGCAACACGTTTGACTCGATTAAATAATGTTACGTCCACGCCTAAACGTGTTAACGCTTGAGCTATTTCTAACCCTATCGCACCTGCACCAACGACTGCCATTGACTTTGGTAAATCTGTGAGCTCAAAGACGCTATCAGAAGTGAGTATCGTATCGCCCAGCTTATCTGTCCAACCGTCTGGGATGAATGGGGAACTACCAGTCGCGATAATGATTTGTTCTGCCTCGATTAGTTCATCATTGACTTCGATGAGCCCTTGCTTATTGATATGAGCACGACCGTCTATCTTCTTATCGTCAGGCCATCCCTCGACTTGCTTTTTGATGTAGCTAGCAAAGTGATTGCGCTCATCACGGACACGCTGCATGACTTGCTTACCATCTATCTGAACGGTAGCATGAACACCAAATTTAGCAGAACTTTTAGCATCATGAGCACGCTCAGCGGCTGCAATCAACAGTTTACTTGGCATACAGCCGACTTGGATACAAGTGGTTGTCCAAAACCCATCATTGATAATGACAATGTCGTCATGAATTTTGCTGGCTTGGCGAAAGGCATTTTGACCAGCGGTACCTGCACCGATGACGGCTACAGATACTTCACGAGTGACTTTGGGTGCTGCATTATCAACACCAGTCTCAGATTGTTTATTCATAGTATTCTCACATTATGGAGGCGGTAGCCTTGAATGCTTTTATTAGTATTTGGCACCGCATTATTATTGTCGTTATGGTTATTGTCGTTATTATCAGCGCTTATTTTAAAGTGACTTTGTATATAAGTGACTTTTTATATAAGTAGCTTTATATAAAAATGGATTTATACAAAAGCAACTTTATATCATTTATGACTGTCGTGATTTATGGCTATATTGGTTAAGAGGCTATGTTGATTAAGGTGCTAATATTTCAAGCAACCGTTCGGTATAGCCTTTGGCACGTAGATTGCGCTGAGCGTGAGTTAGCGTACCATCCGTATCGAAAACAAATGCTGAACGGACTAATCCGAGCGTTATTTTTCCATACATATTTTTTTCTTTAATAACGTCAAAGTACTGACACAGTTTTTCATCAGTATCACTAATAAGTGCGATGTTTAGGTCTTGTTTAGCGATGAATTTTTCGTGAGACTCAACGCTATCACGTGAGACACCGATGATGTCATAGCCCAATTCGTCAAAGTCGTTGAGATGAGCGGTAAACTCTGTCGCTTGCGTGGTGCAGCCAGGTGTATTGTCTTTTGGATAAAAGTAAAGAATGAGTCCTTTATTGGTATTGCTGATCATCTCTTTTAAATTTATCTCGTCATGGACGAAGTTGCCATCTAGCTCTCGTACTATCGTGACTGGGAACTCAGGTAGTGTGAGGTTTTCTGTGGTTGGCTTTGCCATTATAAAGTCCTTGTTAATTTTGATTATATAGTCAATCCTCTATAAAGGAGTGACAGCATTAACCTCGCTTGACGTATCACATATACATCTGCACTCGGTTGCCTTGCCTCTTCTTTAACCTAAATCAACTATATATTGGCTGTATTTAGTTATCGTATTCTTATTATAGGGGGATTTATTGGAATTCATAATGAGTTTTACATTTTACTTGTTTATTCCCAACAAAAAAGACTGGTAATGACCAGTCTTTTATATGTTCAGCAAGTTGCAGGTTAAGCAGGTTTTTGTGGCTGCTTTAAGTCTAAGCCAACGGTGCATTGCTGCAGCTCTTTTTGCATTTTTTTGACATAAGGTAGGCCAGAAGGGTCTTTTTTATCTTGCGCGTAGCTTTCTATTTCCCACATTTGACCGATGGTCATGTTGCTACGGACGTCAATGGTGCAGTTACACAGCTTGGTAGCAGTACCTTTATCCGCGACTTTGTATTTGACCGCACCATCAATGCAAGTATTGATATTTTCTTTTTTGATATCAGCAGCATTCGCTTGTGGCATCGCAAAAATAGCAGCTAGAGCTAAAGGTAATATTGGTAGTAACTTCATAAACATCCTCTTACAGGTGGCATCAGTTTTTATATTTTGTATGCAAAACACTAATAGTTGATGATTGATATGGGCACTTGTGTCTTTCAATAAAGGCAATCGCCCATACCATAGCAAGTATATTGACTAAAATACAATGGCGACATGCTGTGTTAATGCAAGCGAATGTTGCGCTAATGTTGAGCACTGCCATTATTTAGTATAAATTTTAATAAGACGCCGCTTATACTATCTACTAAGATTGATAGTGGGTAGGGTCAGCAATGCCAGCTTGTTCAAAGCCTTGACGACGTAATGTACAGCTATCACATACACCGCAAGCAAGGCCGTTTTCATCGGCACGGTAGCAAGAAATAGTCTGCCCATAATCGACACCGAGTGATAAGCCAAGCTCAATAGTTTTTGCTTTGGACAACTGCTGCAATGGCGTTTGAATCGATAAATGGTGTCCGGTGACGCCTGCTTTTGTGGCAAGGTTGGCCATATGCTCAAACGCTGCGATGTACTCTGGACGACAGTCCGGGTAGCCTGAGTAATCGACTGAGCTGACCCCGATGACGATATGGTTGGCATCAGCCACTTCTGCCACTGCTAGCGCATACGATAAAAATATGGTGTTGCGGGCAGGGACATAAGTGTTAGGAATGGCATCGTTATCGATTTCATCACGGTTTTTATTAGGGAATTTATCTGAATCACCGTCAGGAACGATCATACTATGATCTGTCAGGGATGAGCCACCGAGTTGGGCGATATCGATATCGATAATTCTGTGATTAACTTCAGCCGTCTCAGCGATAGTCTTGGCTGCGACAAGTTCACTGTTATGACGTTGACCATAATTAAAGCTGACTGCTGTCACAGAGGCATAGCGTGCCTTTGCCCAATATAAACAAGTGACCGAATCAAGCCCGCCTGACAGTAGCACGACGGCATTTTGGTTGTTATGAAGGCTATCTAATTCGCTATCAAGCGCTGTGTTATCGGCGGTACTTTGTGAGGTAACGTTAGTCATAATGGTATCTATTATTGGTTTACGAAAAACGGCTATTTTAGCAAAAATCCAGCCGTTACAGAACCATGCAGCCATTATTTAATGTCCTCTTTTCAAACTGTTAGCAAATTTTGTTATAATCCCTGCTTTTAAAGCATCAGTGTTAGTGCTTGCCCATCATGTATGACAGCACTGTAATAGCAGTTTGCTGTATAGCAAAATCACCCTTGTAAAGATATTGAGTAACTTATGACTGCAGCGACCTTGTTTACGCCAAAAATTACGCCAGAGTTTGATGAGATGTCTGCTGATGCAGGTATGGCTGACTATACTTTAGAGACTGATGGCATGGAAGATGATGATGCCGCTGAGGATGAGTTGATGGCGGAGCAGTTATCACCTACTCAATCAGCACAGTTCCGTAAGCTACAGAAGAAACTGCGTAGACAAGTATCTTGGGCTATTCGTGATTTTAATATGATCGAAGAGGGTGATGTGGTGATGGTCTGTGTGTCAGGCGGCAAAGACAGTTATACGCTGCTTGATATCTTATTATTGCTCAAGCGCATTGCACCGATTAGCTTTGATATCGTTGCGGTGAACCTCGATCAAAAACAACCTGGCTATCCCGAAGATATTTTGCCCGCATATCTGAACGAGCAAGGCATTGCTCACTATATTTTAGAAAAAGACACTTATAGTATCGTTAAAAGCGTGGTACCAGAAGGTAAGACTTATTGCTCTGCCTGCTCACGTTTGCGTCGCGGCTCGTTATATGGCTTTGCGAAGCAGATTGGTGCCACCAAGATTGCACTGGGTCATCACCGCGATGATATGTTGGCCACGTTCTTTTTAAACTTATTTCATGGCGGTACGCTCAAGTCTATGCCACCTAAACTACTGAGCGATGATAAGCAAAACATGCTTATTCGTCCGCTGGCTTATGTCGAAGAAAAAGACATCATTGAATACGCTAAATTGAAAGAATTCCCAATTATTCCATGTAACTTGTGTGGCAGCCAAACCAATCTACAACGAGCTATTATCAATGATATGCTACGAGAATGGAACGATGCTCATCCACAGCGTTTGGCCTCTATCTTTAAGGCGATGCAAAACGTTGCCCCATCGCAATTAGCCGATCGTGAATTGTTTGACTTTGAAGGGTTAAGTCTTGATCGTGATGATAATGAGCGTTTGTTTGAAGGCGATAATATTCAAGTAGGGCAGACCGATAGTCTGGCTGAAATTGGTTTGCCTATATCACCAAAGACCCAAACGTTTAATCCGAAGTTTATGAGTGATAAACAGCAACTGCCAGAATTAGATAAGGCGACAACAGATAATCGTACCACGCAAAAAATCCCAACGATTAATCCGGTTATTTGATGGTTCTATACTGAACCAGCTATCGCTAAAACCTTTAAATTGGCTATAAAAAACCAGCTCATTATCTACTAATGGCTGGTTTTTTTACGTCTTCAGATTATATCTGATCAATCAGGTTGTTTTTTTTCGAAAGCTTGTAAGGGTACAAAACTAACATTTGAACGAGGTAGCTTGGCGACATCTTGCATACGCCAGTTGTTTGTACCACCGTTACTGACTTGCAGATAGTATTTGGCTTTTACTGGATCCATATCGACTTGCGCGCTATATTTATTGCCTTCTTGGTGCTGCAATATCACATCATGGTCTTTTTTGATATCAGTGGCATGCGAGATAGACAGATCTAGCTGTTCAGGATAAACGAGCGGCGTACCATTCAATAATTTACCTGATTGCAAGCTTTGCTCAGGATAATCTAAATAGAAGGTAACATCCCCATTATCAGCAAATTGCATTTTGCCATGTAGGTCTAAATCATAAGTCAGCTTGTCACGTGACACATCTTGATAAAGGGTCTTGCCATCCATGTACCAATCGTCACGTACCACACTGTCTCGAATCTGATAAGAGTAGTAAACAAAGTAGATACAGGCCACTACCACAAATGCGGGCATGCCAATCACAAAGATAACGACCATGTAATTTTTATACCATGGCTGAGTGTCTTGATGCTTAAAGTTTGATGCTGGAGTAGACATAAAGTACCTATTAATCAGATATCTGGTTTGTCAGACATCTATAAACTGTATCAACGAACCATCTGACGGCTACATGCTGCCAGTGTAATGATAAACGGTTTACCTGCTAGTCATAGACCAACAAGTAATATGTATAATTATATACTAGGGCGTGTCTTCAATTCACTCGATAGGCATCTAAATGGGCTAAAAATGGCTAAATCTTGCCAAACATCGTCAAATAACTGGTTAATATCTCGATATTATCTGCGCTATTTTTCTTGTTTGGCAGCAATTTATCTCATTTTTATCACCATTTTTAAAATGAAGATACGCCCTAGCGAAGCGCTCAATAGTTTATAAAAGCTTATTGAGTAGTAAAGACATTCTGCTTACTGACTTTGTATTGTCCATCTTCACTGGTCACATTTAGAGTGACTGGCGTCTGTTCGAAATCGATAACATCTGGATCTCCATAGATGCTAACTGGCATATCGAAGCTTTCGCCTGCCTCTAGTGGCACATCATTGAATCGTAGCTCTAAACTCAAACCATCTTTCGGTGCTAGTGTTATTTTATAAGCATGAGGATTCTGCGTTTTATTGGTCAGTTTAACAATATAACTGTTCTCAATCATGCCTTGATTGTTTATGGATGACAATTGATTACGGTCACGACGAATATCAATCTCTAAGGGTACGCGATCCGTCAATGCATAAACAAGACCACCACACAAAATAGAAATAACTGCTAAATAGGCAAATAAGCGTGGACTAAATACACGAGTATCTTCTTTTTCTGCCAGTTGACGTTCTGTTGTATAGCGGATGAGCCCACGAGGGTAGCCCACTTTATCCATAACGTCATTACAGGCATCGATACAAGCGGCACACTGAATACAACCCACCTGCAACCCATCACGAATGTCGATGCCAGTGGGGCAGACCTGCACACACATCGTACACTCAATACAGTCGCCCAAATGCTCAGGATTTGTGCCTTTTTTGCGTGTGCCACGTGGTTCACCACGCTCATAGTCATAGGATACAACCAACGTATCTTTATCAAACATGACACTCTGAAAGCGACCATAAGGACAGATCTGGATACACATCTGCTCACGCATATAACCTGCATTAGCATAGGTAGCAAAGGTGAAAATAAACATCGATACCCATACCCATGTTGGCCAATCAGGAATTGGGACAACACCAATCATTTGCCAGCTTTGATACAGATAATCTGTTCCAGCGACGTAGCTTACAAAGGTCGCCGCTGTGATAACTGAAAGTACAAACCAAATAAAATATACAGCAGAGCGTTTAAAGGCTTTTTGCGCGCTCATTGGTTCTTTATCGAACTTTATGCGCTTATTGCGATCACCAATGATCCACTTTTCAACATACTGATACAGGTGTGTCCAAATCGTCTGTGGACAAGCATAACCACACCATACGCGGCCTGCATAAACAGTCACCATAAATAGCATAAATGCGGCAATAATGGCAAAGGCGGCAATGAAATAAAAGTCTTGAGTCAAAAATGTCGTACCAAAAATATAGTAATGCTGCGAGGGAACATCAAACCATATTGCTTGTCTGCCATTATAACGTAGCCATGGCAAAAGCAAAAAAGCGGCCAATAGGGCATACATTGTGATGATACGAATATTTTGATAAAAGCCTTTAATGAATCTAGGATGAACACGGTGTTTGGTGGCATCCAAGTCAATTTGCTGTACAGGGATTTTATTGGGTTGTTGTGCTGACATAAACGTGCCTCTTTAAAAAAAGAATCAGTTTGCTGGCATGATGAACAAACATCTTTAATCATAAGATGTATGAGCGAACGATGTTATCAATGTCAGTAGGTAGCGGACAAATATTTGTTAAACCATCTACCAAATGATCGATTACGAATGACTTCATGAAAATGAAAAATAGCTCTATAAATCAGCGATTAATGAGCTGTTTTTGAGTGCGGCTATTTTAGCATTCTCCTTACTATAAATGGGGTAATAATAATAAAAAGCAATTAATATCTTACTCTAAAGATATGCCAGTTATGCACTAGCCAGTATCCAAATTTCATACACATGCTAGCAAAAGTATATAAAAAAGGGAGAACTGCAATAACAGTTCTCCCTTTTTTCAATCTCATTCATTTATGACAGAGCAATCTACTAAAAGTATTAGTTAGCAGTAGCTTCCGCTGTTTCTACAGTTGCAGCCGCAGCCGTAGCCGTAACAGGCGCAGTGAAAGCAGTTTCCGGAGTCACAGGCGGTGTTGTTTTATCTGATAATGAATAAACATAAGCCGCAAGCAACATAATGCGTTCATTACCCAGTTTGGTCTGCCATTGTGGCATTACACCAGCACGACCATAACGTAAGGTGTCACGGATGGTTTCGCGCTCTCCACCGAACAGCCAGATGTTATCTGTTAGGTTTGGTGCACCTGTAGATACCATGCCTTTACCTTCTGGACCATGACAAAGTACACAGTTAGTAGGCTGATTAAATAACGTCTTACCTTGTGTAACTAACGTTTGGTCTAGATCGTAATCGTTTTGATTGCCAGAGATCGATAGTACATACTCAGCAACTGCACGCACACCATCTTCACCAAGGTTTTCACGCCAAGCAGGCATTGGTAGTTTTGCAGGTTCTTTCTTGTAATCTACACCAATGTGCCAGCCATTATGTAAGGTCAGCAAGATATTCTCTGGCTTTCCACCATGCAACCAATCATTATCAGTCAGATTTGGATAACCTGTTGCACCTTTAGCATTAGAGCCATGACATACAGAACAGTTCTGTAAAAATAAACGGCTACCAACTTTTAAAGCATTTGGATTTTCAGATAGCTTCTCAACATAAGGTGCAAGTTCTGCAACTTTGCCATCAATCTGAGCTTTTAAGTCTGCTGGTGCTGTTTCGCTATGACGCAAAGTCGATTGCATATCTGCAAGTGTGGCTAACGTTGATGTTGCACCACTAGCATCTGCTTTGGCCAAGATATTCTGTTCAAAGTTATCCGTAAATACTTTGTTGTTCTGTTCAAGCTCACTATTTAGCTCGTTATGAGAGGTCCACGGTACCGTTTCACCATCGACTTCTACCGTGGCAATTCCTTCCCAATGTTTGGGGAACATAGCTGGGAAAAATACCCAATAAGCAACACCCCAAACGATCGAACCAAAAAATATCACTAGCCACCATTTAGGCAATGGTTTGTCGTATTCTCGGATGCCGTCATATTCATGACCAGTGGTGCCATCTTCTTCAACGTCAGGTTTGTATTTTAGAACAAATAACAAAACCCCAAGAATAAATAGCCAACAGCCGATACTGATTAGCGTGATCCAAGAACTCCAAAAAAATGTCATCGTTTATCCTTATTGCGCTGCTCTTCAGACAAAGACTTTATATCTTCGTCATCAAGCGCAAGTTGTGCATCTTCTTCGAAGCGTTTTTTGTTTTTTGGCGAATACGCCCACCATGCAACACCTACGAAGGCAATAAAGGCAGAAACGGTCGCAATTGTTTGTAATTCACCAATACCCATTAGCGCTGTCCTTCCATCGCGGTGCCTAGTTGTTGTAGATAGGCAACCAAAGCATCAAGTTCAGTGGCACCAAGAACAGCATCTGGCGCTCCTTCGATATCTTCTTCAGTATAAGGAACACCAAAGCGATCACGGAATAGGCGCATTTTGTCTTGAATGTTTGCACCATCCACTTCATTCTCAGCAAGCCAAGGGAAGCCAGGCATTACTGATTCAGGAACCAATGAACGTGGATTGATCAAATGCTGCTTTTGCCAGTCTTCAGAGTAGCGTCCACCAACACGTGCTAGATCAGGTCCAGTACGTTTAGAGCCCCACAAGAATGGGTGATCCCACGTTGATTCTGCAGCACGCGAGTATGGTCCATAACGTTCAACTTCAGCACGTAGCGGACGAATCATTTGGGTATGACATACGTGACAACCTTCACGAATATAAATGTCACGGCCTTCGAACTCTAGTGCAGTCCAAGGTTCCATAGTGGGAAGGGGAGCGTTAACCCCGCCTTCTTCAGGACCCTTGTTGTCATATATTAATGGTACGATTTCAACGAGCGTTGCAAAACTAATAGCAATCACGATACCAATGACTAACAGGCCTGTATTTTTTTCAATAATTTCATGCGGTGTACCAGCCATGATCGCTCCTTATACGTTAGCTGTCGAAGGTTTTTCGACACTAGGTTCATGATCCGTTGGATCAGCGACATCTACAGGCTTACCTTCTGGCATCTTGAGTGTTTTATAGCAGTTATAAGCCATAATAAACATACCCGACACATATAAGAAGCCACCAAAAGCACGGCCAATATATGGGAAATGCGAGAATTCAACAGTATCAACGAAGCTATATACCAAAGTACCGTCTGGGTTCGTCGCAAGCCACATCATGCCTTGGCCAATACCTGAGATCCACATAGAGACGATATAAAAGATAGTCCCTGCAGTCGCAAGCCAAAAATGCGTGGTGATTAAGCTGATAGAGTACATCTTTGGTTTGTTATAAATACGCGGTAACAGTACATATAATGAACCAATGGTGATCATACCAACCCAGCCAAGTGCACCTGAGTGTACGTGACCAATTGTCCAATCAGTGTTGTGCGATAGCGCATTGACCGTCTTGATAGACATCATTGGGCCTTCGAACGTCGACATCGCGTAGAACGACAATGCAACAATCATAAAGCGAATGATCGGATCGGTACGTAACTTATCCCAACTGCCTGATAGCGTTAGTACACCGTTGATCATACCACCCCAAGATGGTGCAAATAGGATGATTGAGAATACCATTGCTAATGACTGCGTCCAATCTGGAAGCGCTGAATAATGCAAATGGTGACCACCAGCCCACATATATGAAGCAATCAACGCCCAAAAGTGAACGATAGACAAACGGTAAGAATAAATAGGGCGACCAATCTGTACAGGAACGAAGTAATACATCATTCCAAGGAACGCTGCCGTTAGATAAAAACCTACTGCGTTATGCCCGTACCACCACTGCACCATAGCATCAGTTGCACCGCCAAATAGCGAGTAAGATTTAAAGGCACTAACAGGAATCGCCATGCTGTTTACGATGTGCAGTAGTGCAATCGTAATAATGAAAGCGGCGAAAAACCAGTTAGCCACATAGATATGTGAGGTTTTGCGTTTGATAAGCGTACCAAAAAAGACGATGGCATAAGAGATCCATACCAACGCGATTAAGATATCGATAGGCCACTCAAGCTCAGCGTATTCTTTACTTGAAGTCAAACCTAGCGGTAAGGTAATGACGGCAGAAACGATCACTGCCTGCCAACCCCAAAAGGTAAACCAAGCCAAATACGGCGCGAACAGGCGTGTTTTACAGGTACGCTGAACGATATAGTAAGACGTTGCGAACAGGGCAGAACCACCGAACGCAAAAATAACCGCATTGGTATGCAGTGGTCTCAGACGACTAAAAGTCAGCCATGGCGTATCAAAGTTAAGTGCTGGCCATGCTAACTGTGAAGCAATGAACACACCAAGACTCATGCCGACGATGCCCCATACTACGGCCATTGTCGTAAAGAATCTTATGACTGTAATTTCGTACTCACGGTCAACTGGGGCGACTGCTGTGTTTTGTAAACTCATTGGATGATTCCTTTACAGCCCGAATTATCAACAGAATTAACTAACTCTCCGCACCATCTGCATCATAATAATTGATGATCAAATAGTAGTTGCGGTACATGCTGTTTTTTGGATTGCTTATAGTTTTAACGTTATTAGCTATCAATCTAAGCCATATATCAGCTGGTGCTCATATATAGAGGCATTTAAAATACACAGCGCTCATAGCCAATCGATAGTAGGATTATTAATAACTGTTAAGGTGAATAAGAAAATGCGCCGTTTTTGAGCATCAAACATCTAATGAGGCTAAGTATTTATCTTAATTATTACCAATAAATCTGTACCAATGAAGATAGATACCAATATCCATAGGGCCATGAAAATGCACTGACCATAGACGTATGCTAGCGGCGGCTGACAAAAAAACATGTTTACGTAATGTTTAGTTAAAACTCCCGACTCTGTTTAAGGGTATTGTAACGCAATCCTAATCAAATATCATCAGAACTATGCGGCAAAATACAAACTCTTTGGTAAAAACTCTAGCGAGCAACTTATTATTGCTACGCTATCCACCTATTTTATACACAATTTTGTCATGATTCTAGAGGCGGTCTTTGGTTAGAAATGGATAGTGATTGTCATACGTTACTGTCAGTATGAAAAAGAATCTTGTAACAATGGCAGCATGAGTCATGTAAATAAGTTTTACTTATCATCAAGTCGACCCTTATAATGAGGCTAAATATGATGGGTAGCAGCGTTTTTATATCGTTGCTATCAGAAACTATTTTATAATTTGATGTTCAGTCAGGCGAGGGTGAATAAAACCTTAGCCTCACATAATACTAATTAAGGACAATAATATGGCAGTTTTTTTGACAAATGAATGGTTTGAGCAAGTTGAGCAAATGGGTCAAGAAGCGGGCGAGCTTAACTTACCGCCAGCACTTGCAAATATGATCGTCAACTTGAAATTATCTGATACGGATCAAGATATTGAAGCCAACTTCACTAATGGCTTATTACATCGCGGATTAAATGACGCGGCGACCACTACCTTGCTACTTGATCGCAGTATCTTGCAATCTATCATCACTGATTTTGATACCAATCAAATCATGGGTGCATTTATGAGCGGTAAAATTCGTGTTGAAGGCGATATGTCACAATTGATGGCAGTACAGACTGCTCGCCCAAGCACTGAACAAAAAGAACTGTACTCTCGTATCAAATCTATGACGACTATGGCGTAGTTTTATATTCACATGGTTTTATGTGATACGCCCTAGTTGACATAAAAAAAGCCTCTAATTCATATTAGAGGCTTTTTTATTGATAGATTTAATAGCAACATGTTTTTGTTTGATTAACTAGCTTTTGATTGTTGTGTTGTGCTTTTTTGGTTTTGCTTATAGATAGCCGCCTGTAGCCAAACGTTGGCTTGTATATAATCATGCACTTTAATTATGGCTGTCTCTGCGGTGTTGAGCGCACCAACACGTATCACAAATGGATCTGCGTCTTGTTCACGTAGTATGACGACATCAAACAAAATAATAGATTTGCCATTGAAGACAGTCTCTTGTTTGCCAAGCACTTGACCTTGACACCATGCTTCGTCTTCTTGTCCTAGTGTATCGCCAAAGAGATATGCACACATATGACCCAAGTTGATTTCGACAGGCGCCATTTGCTCTTTGGTCTCAGGTTTCCATTCTTTGATTTGCTCTTGCAAATCGTCTGGTATCTTTCCATCATTGGCGGCAACAATGTCATTAAAGGCACGATGATAGCGAATCGACTCTTGATCTTCGACCATAATCACTTCGTTTTGTTCGCTGTGTTTGATCTCGTGCGCCCAGGCGCTAAGGTTCACAAAGTAAGACGTATCTCGCTGATATAGATGACGATTGGTGGTATAAAGCTGATCAAAAGCATAAATGATACTGCCATCAGCCGTATGTAAGCGTAGTACGGCATCATGTGATTTGTCATTAGCGATGATACGCTCAATTTTACAATTCAAACCATATGGACTATCGACACAAGGATAGGCATTGATAAAGCACTCAGGCTTACCATTTTTCATCGCCAGTACTTGATTAATGTGACAAGGCTGATTTTCAGATAGTAATAGGCAGCTGTCTTGCGAGCTGACATTGCTATTAAGACCTTTAGGCATCGCTGCTTGTTCGATCATTTTCTGTAGCCACTCTGGTACATCATGGCTCATATCATCAGTCAAAATTCGCCAATGATCAGCGTGACCTGCAGATTGCTCGTCAGTTAAGGTTACCTTAGTAGGAGATTGGATGTTTTTATATTGGTAATTAATGGTCATGAGAGTACTCAAAATTAAGTCAGCGTGAAGTTTGTCGCTATAGCTGCGATTACTGGCTACCATAACCTACTATGCTAAATATGGGTCTATGATGGCTAGCAACGTTGTCATCAGCAAAAGGTCAACAAACTACAATGAATGGGTAATGACAATTGTCCTTAGCATACAATATATAGGTATTGACGCAAGTAATAGCAAGTCCCACATAAAAAATAGTAACAAAACCCTATTTTTTAGCAAAAAACATACTCAGTTTTTGCTAATGATTGGCACATATCAGCCGATTTGTGTCAAACTAGCTCCCTTTTGACGGCTGTCTTAAGCCCGTCTGAAACCCAGTTTGTGTGCTCGTTTTATAGCATATAGCCAATCCTCTATAAATTGGATATGGTGTCAGTCTCGCTTAGTTTACTACTTGTAGTACTTTCACTTGCTTTTCTTGTATCCAAATTATATTGAACCGACTATATATAAAGTCGCACGTAGATAAGATAAAGAGTTTGAATATGTTTCGTCCTTTAGCGTTATTTATCGGCTTACGATATACCCGAGCAGAGCGTAGTAATGGTTTTATCTCCTTTATATCGCTGATCTCGATGATTGGTTTGACTCTTGGGGTTGCCGTATTAATCACGGTGCTGTCGGTCATGAATGGTTTTGATCGAGAGCTAAAAACCCGTATTTTGGGTATGGTGCCGCAAGCAACGGTCGTCTCATCTGAGATTATCAGTGACTGGGAACAATTGGCAGACAAGATCAAAGAAGACCCAGAAGTGGCAGCGGTAGCACCATTTATCCAACTGCAAGGGATGCTGACCTCAAATGGTCAGGTTGCAGGGATTATGGTCACAGGTATTGAGCCTGAGTATGAGAAAAAGGTCTCTATCATCAACGAGCACATGGTTGAGGGTAGTATTGATACCTTGCAAAATGGTGACTTTAGTATTGTACTGGGTGAAGAGATGGTGCAATCATTAGGATTGCAACTCGGTGATAAAGTCACGTTAGTTCTGCCAGAGGCATCACCGTCAGCAGCCGGTGTCATACCGCGATTTAAGCGCTTTACTTTGACGGGTATCTTCACCATCAGTCCAGAAGTCGATAGTCTGATGGCCTTCATTCCTATGGGTGATGCTGCAAAACTGTTACGTCTGCCAGAGGGTGCGCAGGGTGTGCGTATGAAGCTCAACGATATCTTTACTGCGCCAATTGCTTCAGAAAAGGCGGCTGCGATTGCCCCTGATAGGTTGTATCCGAATAATTGGACACAGACTCATGGCAATCTATTTGGTGCCATTCAGATGGAAAAAGCGATGGTAGGCTTGCTGCTCTTTTTAATCATCTTGGTTGCAGCCTTTAATATCGTCTCTAGTCTGGTTATGCTTGTCACGGATAAGAAAGCGGACATTGCAATCTTAAAAACCTTTGGTGCATCACCTCGATTGATTACCCAAGTGTTTATGGTTCAAGGCGTAGTCATTGGTGTCATCGGTACGGTTGCTGGCACGATATTGGGTGTGATATTCGCCCTCACGGTCAGCGATATTTTGGGTTTCATCAATCAAGTCTTTAACCTGAACCTATTTGATGCGTATTTTGTGAACTATTTGCCGTCAGAGTTGCGTGTGTTAGATGTAGTGTTGATTACTGGTGCCTCGTTTGTATTGAGCTTTTTGGCAACGATCTACCCAGCACGTCGCGCTGCTAAGATTCAGCCAGCACAAACATTGCGTTATGAGTAAATGATTTTCTAAAGCATCAACTATATAAATAGAATAAAGGAAATACCATGTCTGCCATTTTAGAGGCGAAAAATATCAATAAGATATATGATGAAGGGGCGGTTAGTACGCAAGTATTGACTGGCTTGGATTTGACGGTTAAGGCTGGCGAGCGTATTGCTATCGTTGGTACCAGTGGCTCGGGTAAGAGTACCTTGCTACACTTGCTAGGCGGTCTTGATACACCTACTACGGGTGAAGTGTGGCTACATGGTCAATTATTAAATAGCATGAATGAAACCGAACGTGGTGCGATGCGTAATAAGCATTTGGGATTTATTTATCAGTTTCATCATCTGTTGGCTGAGTTTACGGCTATTGAAAACGTCGCTATGCCATTATTGATGCGACCAAAAGTATCGACGACTGAAGCGCGTCAACAAGCGATTGATATTCTAGAAAGTGTCGGTCTTGAGCATCGTCTGATGCATCGACCAGGCGAGTTATCAGGCGGTGAGCGTCAGCGTGTGGCGATTGCCCGTGCGCTTGTAACCAAGCCATCGCTTATCTTAGCAGATGAGCCAACCGGTAACTTGGATTATGATAATGCCCAAAGCGTTTTTGGACTGTTGACAGAATTACAAAACACGATGCAAACGGCACTATTGATGGTGACGCATGATCGCAATCTGGCGGCACTGGCAGATCGTCAGCTACTATTGCGCAATGGTCATTGGGAACAGTATTAAGCCCCTTATGTCTGACAAGGATAAACATAATGAATGAAAATGAAGATGAAGATCCAATCGAAGCTTTTGGCAGTGCCGAAGAAGGCAATGCGCCGCTACATTCTTATATGGATCCGGCATTGTTCGATACGATTGATAAACAGGCACAGATAGATCTGCTGACACCTGTCTTTGATGCCATTACTCTGGCTGGTGTCGATTACGATCTCAAAGCCCAAGATAGCGCAACAGGCAAACGCTATACGCTATTCAAAGGTGAAGAGGTGGTTGAGATTTTTGTGATGGATAGCAATCTTACCAGTAATATCACGGAAGCTATAGAAAATAGCAAAGACGTGTAGTGTAGATAGCCTAGCGTACAGACAGTTGATGCTGTTATTAATCTATAATCTAATAGTATCTAGCATAATTTAGGATTTGGGTGGTTTGTCAGAAGGTATATCCTGACGGTTTTGCCAGCTGACGACCGTTTTATAGCGCCAAATTGCTTTAAATGCCAACCCACAAATAATACTAGTCAACACTGCTAAAATTGTGAGTCCGATACAAAATGCCGCAATCGATACAGTGCCACGATAGGTAATAAATGGATTGGCACCATCTGACAGTGCCCACAAACTAAAATCAGCAATCATTCGTCCGATAAGTCGGAGACTGAGCACTGGTGCGTCGATAATTTTGGCGCCGATGTAATAACCAGCATAAAAAATAGGCAAGCTAGTAAGCGGATTGGTAATCCAAGTCAAACCGAGCGCCATCGGAACATTGGCACGGAATACTAATGAGCCAACCAACGCTATCAGCATCTGTCCCGGCAATGGAAAAAATGCGCTAAGCACACCAATGTAGACCGCTTTATTTAGGCTGTGACGATTAAAGTGCCATAATCGTGGATCAGCTAAATGCGGTGCAAACAGTTTTAAGGTGCGACTTTCTAGAATTTTCTCTGGTGTAGGAAGTAGGCTTTTTAGACGTTTTTGGGGCACAAGATTGCCTTTAATCGTTAACTACAGCCCGATCAATTATCTTGATGGACTGTTATAAGGTAATATTATTAATAAAAAATACGGGTGAGATTATATAGTATGATAATGTCAGAGTATCGTCATCGTACTATGTATGAGCAGTATAGGGTAATATAAATATAAATGCCATTGTATGACGTATTAGCTACCGCTCGTTTAGGCTCAATTTTATGCCGATACTTCTCTGTGGTGGCAGGTTGTTTATGATGGTAGGTTGCTGCCCATCGTAACCACTTACTATATTTAGTCATATCATAATATTTATATCATCAAGCAAGGAGTGCTGGTGTATTGGTTGATCTGTAGCTTGATTATTAGCGCTATGATGGGCGTGTTGGCAGTTTCATATAATATGCCAATGAGTCCGTTATTAATGAATACTGCTAACGTCTCTATCGTACCTTTATCACTAATGGCGATTGCTATCGTTTTGATTATCCTTGTTCAATTCAATATACCTTCCGTCAATATTAGTCGTTCCTCGCAAAAACATTCTAGCTATTCTCCACATTATCCTAAATTATTATTTCGTGCTGCTAATCATTTGATAGCCGCTATATTGGCGATTGGACTGGTTGTGGGTAGCGCGATACAAGCTTTACTCAGCCACCAACAAGCAGAAATGACAGCAGTCACTGAGCCTATGCGTGTGCAAGCGTTGGTGACCATTGAGGGGATAAGCGATAGCGTCTATGATGCCACTACAGAAAGCGGCTATCGACAAGTGGCGGTTATTAGTCATGTATCACCGCTGGTATCAGAGTTAATATCGCAAGACTTAGATGATATTACCGTTAATTTTTTAAGTGATAGCAAAAATAGCCTAAGTGAAAATACTGAAAATAATGATACATCGCATGATAAAAATTCAGATATTAGTGACAGTGACAGTGACAGTGACAGTGACAGTGGCAGTGGCAGTGGCAGTATCAATGAGAGTATAGAGTACCGTGTATTACTCAATGCTTACCCCAAAAAAACCCTATCTAAAATGTCTTCAGACAGTGATCAATTTGCAAACTTAAATCATTTGCAGCCAGGTGATCAGCTATTTATGAGTTTGAGGCTTGCGCCACTGGCTACCTCTGAACAAGCGTTAAACAATCCTTCTGGTTTTGATAGCTATCGTTGGTTGCGAGGTCGCCATATTGATGGTGTCGCAAATATATTGGCGGCTAGTACGTCGACTTTTTCTAATGGTGAATCATCAAACATAGCACCTACTTCCGATAGCTATCTTCAACGTTTGCGTACTCGTATTGACCAAGGGCGTTGGCAATTGCGGCAGCATTTTTATACAGACTGGAGTAATAAAACCACAGCAGAGCAGCAAGCAAAAGCTGTCACGCTCAGTTTATTGACAGGCGACCGTAGTTTAATCAATCGCGATACTAAGGATTTGTATCAGTTGGCAGGTATCTCGCATTTACTGGCAATATCAGGGACGCATGTATTGTTTTTAGCGATTGTGCTGGCTGGAAGTGCGGTTTTACTTTTTGATCGATTCTGTCCAGTTGTTTATCGCTATATACCACGTTGGCAAGTGCGTTGGTGGGTGATGATTGGTGCGGCTTTTGTTTATGCATTATTCACAGGATTTGATGTACCTGCTGCCCGTACTGCATGGATGTTACTAGCGATAGGCTTGGTGCGTTTAACGCTATTGCCTATCAGTACCATGCGTGTATTGTTTGCACTGGCAGTCTTGATGGCATGGCTTGATTCTTATGTACTATGGCAAGCAGGGTATTGGTTGTCTTTTATCGCAGTGGCACTACTACTTAAATACGAAGACACGTCCTATAAATATAGGCAAGCATCTGTATCTATTCATCAAGCTGGCGCCTACAACTCCAATGCTATAAATGAGTTAGCCAAACGTGTTTGGATGATAGGTAGACGCATATTTAAACTACAGTTTTGGTTGTTTATTACTTTACTGCCTATTACGTTACTGCTGTTCGGCAAGGCCTCACTATGGGGGCTTTTCATCAATCTATTTGCTATCGGCTTATTTGGTTGGGTGATTGTACCGCTCAATCTACTGGCAGGGCTTTTTTATCTGTTGTCACCTACTATCGCTGATAGGATTTGGGCACTCGTTAGTGCCATTGTTGCGAGCTTGCATGAGCTAATGATATGGCTGACGTCATTACCCTCATTGTCAGAAGCCTGGCTCTATACACCAGTGAATATAGCGATTTTATTAATGGTATTGCTAAGCATATTGCCTTGGCTGTTACCACGTGGGTTTATCAGTCGTTGGCTAGTATTACCGCCATTGACCATGCTCATGATGACGGTCTATGCCAATCAGCAGTCACTCACGATGACCCCAACGTTATATATACTACCAACGGGCAATCAATCTATAAGCGCTGCTTTGTTGCAGTATCCTATTACCAATTCTGAAAGTACCAATAATAAGAGTGTCAGTTGGCTGTTTTTAGCTGATCATAGACCGAAAGCCACACGAACGATGCCAAGTAACTTGACGGTAGAGAAGCTCTCGACGATGTTGGAGCAGCAATTGGGCAGTTTATCGATTAATAAGCTAGAGGGTATTACCGTACAGAGTGGTAGTGTTGGATTGACGGCTACGCTGACAACTGATGATAAGCGTGCTGACATTAATACTATAGGTTCTGAGCTATTACCACTGACGGTTGCACAGTTAAATCAGCAACTGCCTATTAATCAGTACTGGCAGGCAGGGCGCTTTGATCGTTGGCCTGCACTTCAGCGCTCATATAAGGTCGCCAGTCAATCTAAGAGTAAGTCAGATATTAGCGTGCAAGGTTGCGAGCAGGGTAAAACATGGCAGCTACCGAATGGCGACTTGTCCATACAAGCATTGACAGGTTGGAGCACAATAGATGATGACAGCGTTTGGGATTGCACGCTCGCTATAGACACTGGCTTACCAATACAAGTACTAAAATATAATGCTGCTGATCCACTTAGGTCATTACCTGCAGCTGTACAAACACTGCCGTCTAACCTTTCATCCTTGACGCCTAATGTAGCAGAGACTACATCACGTCTTGTTTTGAATGCAGATACTCATCAACGTGTTTGGCAGATGTGGGAGTTGCTGTGTTCAACGGAGCCATTATCTGGTCAGGTAGCTGCTGGTCAAACACCTATTAATCAAACAACCACTGATCCAATAACCATCAATCAAACAATAATGCCATCTGATATTACATGGCTTGGACACAGTACATCGCATATAACTGTCAATGTACTAGGCCTTCAAGGCATTAAGAATATTGTGACTTATGATGATAAAGCGCTAGAGGTGACACTATCTATAGATGATAACTTTCAGAGCAAATTCTCATACTAAATTATAATAATACCTCTCAAAAAATTGCTCATACTCTTAGCGTTACAATATGGTGATATTTCACAGTTATACTATTGAACCATAATGGAAATGCGACCATACTTACCAACCTATTAATATAAATGACGCTTGCATTACAAATGCGTCGAGAGTAAGAACTAGCTTCTTACTACATTTATATTCTATATCATCTCTTTTATCGTTTTAGATTGTTTCTGACTTAGGAAGTTATATGCCCAACTGGCCACCAGACCCTAACAAACGTCCTGACACTTCGGCAAATCAGCCAGCACCCATGCAGCAATCAAGCCAACCGACTGGACAAGAGTGGCGACTGCTGGAAAACACATTGCTGGCTAGTGTGGTTGAACAGCGCCGCGCTCGTCGCTGGAGTATCTTTTTTAAATTATTGACCTTTGGTTATATCTTATTGATATTTTTGACCCTTGGTCGTGGTTGCAGCAGTGCATCAACAGGTATTGATGCAGTCGACAACAGCGAGCCACATTTGGCTGTGGTTGAGCTGCAAGGTGTCATTAGTAGTGGCGATGTGGCCAATGCCTATGATGTCAATGAAGCATTGACCCGTGCTTTTGAAAACAGTAATTCAAAAGCTGTTGTGCTAGATATCAACTCACCTGGTGGCTCACCTGTACAGTCTGATGAAATTTGGCAGACTATGATGGAGTTGCGTCAAGAATATCCAGACAAGAAACTTTACGCAGTGATTGGTGATATTGGTGCTTCTGGCGCTTATTACATTGCTTCTGCAGCAGACGAGATTTATGTCAATCCATCAAGTTTGGTTGGCTCTATCGGCGTGATTATGTCGAGCTATAATATTGAAGGCTTGATGGATAAAGTCGGCGTAAAAGATCGTACGTTGACCGCTGGTGAATACAAAGATATCTTAAGCTTATCGCGTCCATTGACTGACTATGAAGAAAGTCATGTCGAAAAAGTATTAGCAAATACGCACAAGCATTTCATCGATGCAGTGAAAGAAGGCCGCGGCGACCGTCTAAAAAATCCTGAACAGAACAAGTTGTTCTCAGGGCTATTTTGGACAGGTGAGCAGTCTATCGAACTTGGTCTAGCAGACAAGAAAGGTAGCATCGCGAGCTTAGAAAAAGAGTTAGATCTTGATACGGCGATTAACTACAGCCCAACAGATCCTTTTGAGTCGTTTATGGATCGCTTCGCTGTTAAGTTAGGTGCAGGCATTGGCTCAAGTGTCAATCTTGATGTCCTAACAAAAGAAGATGGCAATGTAGAGATGCGTTAAGCATTTTGTATTTGAGATTTAATGTGTATGATTGATAAGGCTGAGTATATGATTATGCTCAGCCTTCTTAGTTATATATTAGATATGTCAGATTTGATCATGATAAATGACACATAAGCTATCCATAATGATTCGATGAGAGCCTGTTATGACTGATGAATGCAATTTTCAGACCTTTGCCGCTTTACCTATCTCTAAAATAACAAACAAACCTGTTATTCATTTTGCGCATGCCAATGGTATGCCAAGTGCTGTTTATCAGCCATTTTTTGAGAATTTAGCAGAGTTTTTTACGATTGAATATATTGCGATGCTAGGCGATACCCCAGGTTATCCCGTAGACGATCATTGGCGTAGTCTCACAAACCAAATTATCGATAGCGTGAAAGATGCTTGTGAGAAACATAGCGTCACGCAAGTAGTGGCAGTTGGTCACTCACTTGGCGCAATGTGTACCATGCAAGCATTGTATCGCGAGCCAAAGTACTTTGCGCAAGCAGTCCTCATGGATCCACCTTGGATTTATGGCAAGGTCAGTTTGTTCTGGCATTTAGCAAAGACAGCAGACAGACTGCCGTTGATGAATAATCGTTTGATGGATAAGTTATCACCTGCTGGAATCTCTAAGCACCGCCGTGATGTGTGGGATAGTCGAGCGGATGCTTATGAACAGATGCGCCATAAGGGGTTTTTTAAGAATTTTGATGAGCGCAGTTTTCAAGGCTATATCGATTATGGATTACACCAACGTGCTGACGGTAAAGTAACCTTAGCGATTCCTAAATCTAGCGAAGTCGCCGTATTCCGTACCAATCCATCTTGGTATTGGTTGGCACCAAATCGTGGTCCTAAGGTGCCCGTCACTTTGATTATTGGTGAAGACAGCATATTCTTAAAACGTCACTTCCCCCAGCAAGTGCAGGCACGGTTAGGGGTGCCTTATACCACTCATGCAGGTGGTCATATGTTCCCGCTTGAATATCCTGACTCTGTATCGCTGCAAGTATTGTCATTGATTGAGCAGCAACTGTTAAAATAGTCGTTAATTATTATTGATGTTTTTTACAGACATAGGCTGAAAACAGACTTTTGAGTAACGACTTTATGCTAAAAAATGCTACTGACTCACACAAGAAAGCTGCATCGCTGAACCATGTGCCATTGTTTTCACACTTGGGTGCATTCCTACTGACGGTAGGCATGGTAATGGTGTTTTTTGTCAGTCAATTGCTAGGGATATATGTCGCTGGCAAGTTAGTGTTACCTGCTACTCAAAATGCAACAGTAGGTGATATTTTCTTATTTGGCGGTAATGATGGCACGGTTGTGAGTCTTTCTATCATTATAGGTTGTGTGTTAATAACAGGGATTACTGTCTCTGTCATTCGTTTGAGGGGAGGCAGTGTGCGTCAGTATCTGGCGCTAAAGTCATTTTCACCTGCGGCAGGGTTGAAAATGGCTGGGCTGCTATTGATATTTATGATTGCCAGTCAGGCGCTCACGTACTTTCTTGATGAGACGCCACTGGTATTTGTAGATCCGCTATACCAATCTGTCAGTTCGGTATGGCTGCTGGTCTTTGCGATGGTCATCGTTGCACCATTGTATGAGGAGCTGGTCTTTCGCGGTATTTTGTGGACGGCTATCGCAGAACAGTTCGCTGATTCCTCTTATTCAACAAAGTATCGAGGTGCAATCGTTGCCAGTATTGTGACCAGTTTGATATTTGCAGTAATCCATGTGCAGTATGGTATTTATGAAATCAGCACCATTGTCGTATTAGCATTGGTATTTTGCTATGCACGTGTCAAATCAGGGTCGTTATTATTGCCAATACTATTGCACATCGCTAACAACGGTGCAGCGATGTGGCAGTATATGGCGCAAGCAGCTTAAATAAACAGCAATTGTTGCTGATTTTTTATATGTCTTTATTGTCGTTCTTACGATGATAAAAGCTACTACATATCAGGATTCAATAAGAAGACTTCATCTGCCGCGCGTTTGATATCATCAATGGTCAGCTGAGGTTTACCACTCAATGCCTGACGCCATTTACGTGCACCCATAAGTCCTTGGAATAACCCTAAATAATGACGTGTCATCGTAGGTAGCGGTTCACCTTTGGCGAGTTGCTCTTCGAGATATGGATAAAGCTGCGACAGAATCTCTGAGCGTTTAGGTGCTGGCTCGTCGCTCCATAAACTATTGGCTTCTGCTAATAAGTAAGGATTGTGATAAAACGCTCGTCCAATCATGACCCCATCAATATGCTGCAAGTGCGTTTCAATATCAGCGATGGTGTCAATCCCACCATTAATCTCAATATCGAGCGCTGGAAAGTCTTGTTTCAGGCGATAAACGTCTTCATAGCGAAGTGGTGGTATCTCGCGATTCTGCTTAGGACTCAGCCCTTGTAGCCACGCAGTACGTGCATGAACGATGAATCGCGTACAGCCAGCTTCGGCGACCGCCTGCACAAAATCTACCATAAATTCATAACTGTCAAAGTCATCAATACCGATGCGATGCTTAACCGTCACCGGAATATCGACTGCTGCTTGCATATGTTTGACCAAGTCTGCAACTGTGTGAGGCTCTGCCATTAGGCATGCGCCTATCTTATTATGCTGTACGCGATCTGATGGGCAACCAACGTTGATATTGACTTCATCATAGCCATGCTGCTGTGCAAATTCAGCGCATTGTGTCATCTCGCTGTTGTCTGCACCACCTAGCTGCAACACTAACGGATGCTCTTGCGTATCAAAGCGTAGATGGCGTGCGCGATTGCCATGTATTAGGGCACCTGTACTGATCATCTCTGTATATAAATACACGTGCGGATTAAAGAGCCGTGCAAAGTACCGATAATCTGTAGTTGTCCAGTCGATCATAGGTGCGACAGAGAGTCTTTTATTGGTCATATCAACCATGATTGTTAAGCCTTAATATTCTAATCTTTGAGAGTGTGGGGTTTAGTACAAAAATGTTTATACAAAATAACGGTATAAACATTTTAATGAGTATCCCGATCTAGATAATCTGGTTTATTTTTTTGGCTTCGGGCAAATTATAGAAGTAAATGCCCATTATTATTCCAATAAAACCGATGAACGCAATGTAGAGTGCTGGTGAGAAAGCCACATAAAGAGTGGCATAGCCAAGCCCGAAAGGTACTAATACTCCGACAACGCCGTAGGCCATATTATAACAAAAAGCCATTCCTGTGAGTCTGACATTGGTCGGAAATAATTGCAAGATAATGGCTGGTATCATACCAATGATGCCAGCAAAGAATCCTAACAGTGCATACATAATGAGGATGTAGTCACCACTCGCCTGTAGGTGATAAAAGAATGCCAGCATCTGAACGATTAACAGAATAGAACCAATGGTCAAAATTTTACCAAAATTTTGATGGTTAGAGATTATTCCATAAAAGATACAGCCAAGAATCATAAATACAATGCCTAGACTGTGGGAAAATTTAAACAGATCACTATCTAACGTAAAATGCAACTCAATCAAATCAGGTAATAAAAGTACGACAACGGTCGTTACGCTAGAAACAATAAGGGTGAGAATCATACCGATAAATAGTGAATGCTTGCAGTGCTTGAAGAGTAGACGGAATGGTCTGGCAACATGGTTGTTTGGCTTTGAGTTTTTCATTTCAAGGAAAAATGGTGATTCATCGATCCATCGCCATGCCAATAATGGCATAAGGCTTAAGGCAGCCGCGATGAAAAATGGTAAACGCCAACCATAATCAGCCAATTGCGCCGTCGTCATGGAACTGGTTAGCCAAAGAAAAAAGGCATTAGAGAATAAAACCCCTACGTAAAAACTGGCACTGACATAACTACAGACGACGGACGAATACAGTCGTGGCACATGCTCCGCCACAAAAATCCAAGCGAGTGGGACATAAAGACCAAATGCCATGCCTTGTATGAATCGTAGAGTGATAAATAAAATAGGTGCAATCAATCCCCATTGTGCATAGGTAGGCAAGCTTGCCATTGCCAATAAGCTAAGCGCTGTTACTAATATACTGATTAATAGTATGGGTTTGCGACCTTTTATATCACCATAACGACCAAAAACAATGCCCCCAATCGGGCGTGCCAAATAACCAATCGTAAACAGTCCGAGCCCTTGTATCTTTGTAATAGTCGGGTCGATGTTAGCAGGGAAAAAAGCGGCCGCCACAATATCTGAGATATATAAATAAATCAAAAAATCAAAAAATGCCACTGCACTACTAAAGCAGATAAACATTACTGTATTTCTGTCTTTGGAAGACATCAGTGCATATTGGGAACGGGAGGGCATAATAGATCACGCATATATAAAGGTATTCGTTAAGCCGGTTATTATCTAGATAACCGGCCATAATAAAAAACGACAAATCAGTATAAATAGATAGTGATTTGTCGAAAAAATAAAGGTTTGGGAGCTAATATATGAAACAGATGTCTAAGTTACAAGGGTTCTGAGAGTAAGCGAAAATTAATCACTCAGTCATTCTAATTTACCTCTAAATAGTCATTTCGAGGATTATCAAGTATGAGCGCTACAATAGCCAGTCAATAGGTAACCATGACATGATAGTCAACCAAACATGGTCACTGACATCGACACGCGGCTCTGAATCGTAAACCACTTTTTTACCATTTTCCATGGTTTGCCACTGCAGGTTGCCATTGTCTAATAACTTCACTTCATAAGCTTTGCTTAATAAATCGTCGCCAAGTGCGCCATGTAACTGTCTCGCTAGCTCATCATCATTGATAATCACACCCATTTCGGTATTGATATTGGCAGATCGGGGATCAACATTATATGAGCCAATGAATACTTGGTGGTCATCAACCGCAAAAGTCTTTGCATGTAGGCTGGTTGACGACTGGCTGCGTGCTTTCCACAGCTTATTTTCACGTTGCTCTTCAGAAGCGGTCGATTTTAGCTCATAGATTTTGACACCGGCGCGGAGCAGGCTAGGACGCCATTGGCTATAGCCAGAGTGCACAGCCGTTACATCGGTTGCATCAAATGAATTCGTTAAAATCTTGATATCAATGCCAGCTTCGGCCAGTTTCACCAGCGTATTGACACCGTTTTTGGTCGGCACAAAGTAAGAGGAGATAATCGTTAATTGCTTGGTTGGCGTACCTAGCAATGTCCGTAGTTGATGCACCAAGTTGGTATCAGCAGGGACGGATTTTGTCAATTTACCAACATCATCACTCAAAAACTGCATGTCTGTCCAACGAAAAGGCACACGCTTATTGATTAAATCGCTGTCTATCGTTGAGTCTTCGATTGCTGTTTTATAAATAGTTAAATCGTTCTCTTCTTTTTTGTCATCTAGACCAAGTTTGTCTAATGCTGATAAAAAATCAGACGGTGAGTTATCATCAGCGGTGACTAGGGTTTCGATGTCAAAGGATAATGGCGATGACCAATAACTGGTAAAACTGTTATCAATGTCAGCGACTACTTTACCAATCAGTAAAACATCTAAATCTGCAAATTGGCTATTTTTATCATTACTTAGGTATTCATCGCCAATATTACGCCCACCAATAATAGTAATCTGCTTATCAAAGGTCATACTTTTGTTATGCATACGGCGGTTGATACGTGGCAAGCCCGTGACGTAATTCAATGTTTGAAATTTACGGTACATAAGGGGGTTGATGATACGTACCGCAATATTAGGGTGGCTGGCAAAACGCAGTAAGTGCTGATCGAATGTCGCGTTATTATTAAAATCATCTAATAATAAACGCACAAGCACGCCACGCTCAGCAGCTTTCCATAAATCTCTTAACAGTAATTGGCCTGCTTGATCATTGTGCCAAATATAATACTGTGCATCGATATTTCGTGTGGCCATATCCGTTAATATGCTGCGAGAGGCAAATGCATTGGCACCAGTCACGATAGGGTGGTAGCCCGATAGTTCTGGATGAATATCATTTTGCTCACTAACGGCTGCGACTAGATCGATATTAGTGGTTATAGATGTTTCATTGTCTTCAATGTTTTGGCTGCTTTTAGGTTGATATAGAGCATCCACACGCGCTGATAATGCTTGGCTTTCAGGCAGATGTGGTTGCTTCGGTAAGCTTTGGCACCCAACAAGTCCTAAGGTAAGTCCGAGCGTTAGACTCAACGATAGATTACTTGGATCTATACTGAACATCGACATAAATGAGTTACCTTAGTAAGCCTTAATATAATAAGAATTCCGTTAAAAGTAAGCATGATATCCCTGTGTTTGCTGACAGAAAATAGTGCCAATTATGGGACAAGTAATAAAACTGCCCAAGGTGGAACTTAGATCGCCGCTAAGCTTATCAGCTGTCGGCATCTATGCCTATTATAAATACGTTATTTTTGTTAGATGTAGTGGCTTGTTTATTGGTCGTTTAACTAATCTTTAATCTTTATTAATCTTCAAACCTATCTTGATATAAGAGGTATGTCGGTATTCAAAAATAACATTTGATAATCATCTGAAACCAGCTGTTTGGAATAAGTTGGCATGATATGATAACGCTGGTTTATTAGGGCGTGTCTTCATTTCAAAAATGGTGATAAAAATGAGATAAATTGCCGTCAAACAAGAAAAATAGCGCAGATGATATCGGGATATTAACCGGCTATTTGACGATGTTTGGCAAGATTTAGCCATTTTTAGCCCATTGAGATAACTATCGAGTGAATTGAAAGCATGCCCTAGGTCAATAATTAAAAAATAAGCAGCCACTTTTATTACAGTCAAGTTTATAACTATCAAAGTAACGGAAGATTTATGAGTCAGTCGCAAACCAATGATGAAAGCAATGTAAACAAATTAGATCCAAACTGGCGCAACGATGCCTTAGATTTAGGGCTGGATTATGGTATGCAGACCATTGCCGTACGAGCAGGGCAACACCGTACGGACGAAGGTGAACATTCAGAGCCTATTTTTACCACTAGCTCTTATGTTTACACGTCTGCTGCTGATGCTGCTGCGCACTTTGATGGTACTAAAACAGGCAATGTTTACTCACGTCATACCAACCCAAGCGTGCGTACCTTTGAGCGTCGTCTAGCAGCCCTAGAAAACGGTGAGCGCGCGGTTGCGACGGCTTCAGGTATGGGTGCGATTTTGACCATGTGCTTAGCCTATTTGAAAGCAGGTGATCATCTACTGGCGGCCAATCAATTATTCGGCTCATCCATTGGTCTATTCAACAACTATATGGCCAAGTTTGGCGTCGAAGTTAGCTACGTTGATTGCTTCGATAACGAAGCATGGGCGAATGCCGTTCAGCCAAATACCAAGGTTATTTATTGCGAAAGCCCAAGTAATCCGCTAGCGCAGATTTGCGATCTTGGTTATCTCAGCCAGTTATGTAAAGCCAATGATATCTTATTAGTGGTTGATAACTGCTTTGCCACGCCAGCATTACAGCGCCCATTAGATTTGGGTGCCGATGTGGTGATTCACTCTGCAACTAAATATTTGGATGGTCAAGGTCGAGTACTTGGCGGCGCGCTGGTCGGTAGCGATAAGCTGATGCAAGAAGCATTTACCGTGGTACGCTCAGGTGGTATTAGTATGAGCCCATTTAATGCTTGGGTATTTACGAAAGGCCTTGAAACACTTAAATTGCGTATGCAAGCACATTGTCAAAATGCCAATCAAGTGGCGGATTTCTTAGTCAATCACCCTAATGTAAGTACCGTGCATTTCTCAGGGTTGAGCGATCATCCTGCTCATGAGCTTGCCACACGCCAACATCATATGAAAGGTGGCTATGGTGCTATCATGGGTTTTGAAGTAAAACCAACTGCTGACCTTGACTCAAAAGCTGCCGCTTGGCATGTCATTGACTCAACACGGATGGTGTCTATCACCAATAACTTGGGCGATGCGAAAACAACCATTACCCATCCGGCGACCACCACACATTTCCGACTGACTGCTGAGGCTCGTGCAGAAGCAGGCGTCAAAGATGGTCTTATTCGTCTGTCTGTAGGTTTAGAAGACGTAGAAGATATCATCAAAGATTTGGCGCGTGGTTTAGACAGTTTGTAAAGATAACGGTATAATCGCTATTAGCACTTTATATTAGTCAAATATCAATCATTTATTATTAAAAAACAAAAGAGGCAACTATGAATATTCAAGCATTGATGCAACAAGCACAAACGATGCAAAAGAAAGTCGAAGCAAACGTTGAAAACGCTAAGAAAGATCTTGCCAATAAAGAAGTGCACGCAGAAGCGGGCAGTGGTCTAGTAAAAGTAACCATGACTGGTCGCCATGTCGTTAAGCGTTTAACCATTGACCCAAGCTTGCTCGAAGACGAGCCAGACATGATCGAAGACTTAATTGCTGCTGCTATCAATGATGCCGTTCGTCAAGCAGATGACTTGTATGAAGAAACCATGGCTGGCGCAACATCAGGTATGGGTCTACCACCAGGTATGCAAGGCATGTTCTAATATCTATTCCAGAGATAATCTAACTTGTTAGACTTATTGAGCCTACTAGAATGGTACTAGTCTTCCACGTTATTTTTAATTTTTGGTATGGATAGGCGGCTTGTTTTATGGTTAATTGGCGATATGTCAGCTGACTATAATGTCTAGCAAATGGGGTTGTTATCGACACGATACGACCCCATTTTTATAGCTACGGTTTATAGATAAAGGAAGTGGTTTTGCTGACAGCCAAATTTGATCAGCTGGTCAAACAGCTACGTATTTTGCCAGGCGTCGGGCAAAAAAGTGCCCAACGTATGGCGTTACATCTGCTCACCAAAAAACGCCCACAAGGCATGGCGCTTGCCCAAGCACTTGATGATGCGATGCGTGATATTGTTGAATGCCAGCGTTGCCATAGCTTCAGTGATGAGGCTATCTGTCCGCTGTGTCAAGATCCGAGACGTGATGATGGATTGTTATGTGTGGTCGAAACGGCTGCAGATGTGATGGCAATAGAGCAGACAGCAGGTTATCGTGGACGTTACTTTGTCTTAGGCGGACACTTATCACCTATCGACGGCATCAGCGCTGATGACTTAAATATCGATCAGCTGGTCTGGCGTGTCAAACAAGAGCCTGTTGAAGAGCTGATACTGGCTACTGGTACTACTGTTGAAGGGCAGACCACCGCACACTTTATCAGTGAAGCCGTCAGCCGTCATGTCAATAAAGTCACACGCTTGGCACAAGGGGTGCCGATGGGCGGTGAGCTTGAGTACTTAGACAGTATGACACTTGGTCAAGCCATGCAAAATCGCTCATTTTTATAGACTTGTTATAGTGTTTTTACCACCGTCAAGTCTTGCCCATTTGATTTTATGGTACTGTTATAATTGATGGTACTGTTATAATTGTTTTATTATTTCATTTTATTAAAACGTGGTTTAGCGTTTTATTTTCTCTTATTTATGCAGGTATCTGCCCGTGTCCAACCATGTTTCGAACGCTTCTACCCATTCAAACACTCAAGTCGATGCTTGTGTTGCTAATGACGACGTATCCAGTCAACCACTTAACACCGATGTCGATTCAGCAGTGTTACCGCCACAACCAGATATTGATGCGTTACTAGATATCGCTGATGAAGCCGCTGTCACATGGGTACGTGAGCAAGGCGGTCTGGCTCAAGTCATCGATGCATTGGCTACTTGCGGCCGCGTCGCATTAGATACCGAATTTATCAAGCGTGATACGTACTATCCAAGATTGGCATTGGTTCAGCTGAATACGGGTGACCATATTTATTTGCTAGATGCGCCGCAGTTGCAATTGGCTGAACTGTGGCAGGCGCTGAGTGAAGTGGATGTAGCGATTTGGCATGCATGCGGTGAAGATTTGGGCATTTTTTATCTGTTGTCTGGTTGTCCGCCATTGACCAATATATTTGACACGCAAATCGCGTTGTCTTATCTAACTGGTCAACTGCAGATGGGTTATCAGCAAGCGCTTGATGATCAGTTGGATATGCATATTGATAAAGAACAAAGCCAGTCAGATTGGCTGCAACGTCCGCTATCGGATGAGCAAGAGCAATATGCGATTGATGATGTGCGGTTTTTACCAGCGTTGTATCTAAGCCTTGAATACGAGCTAAAAAAACAAGGTCTGTACGATTATGTATGGGCAGATTGTCAGCTTTATGCCAGTGATTTATACAATACACAGCACGTTGAAGATGATGCGATGTATTTAACGATGGCAGATTATCGCTATAATTCTCAGCAGATGGCGATACTCAAAGGAGTTGCTACGTGGCGAGAAGAACTGGCGCGTGCGACCAATCAACCCCGTACGTTTGTGATAAAAAAACAAGCAGTGCGCGAAATTATCACCGAAAAGCCTAACAGCATGCGAGAGCTGGCGCATAAAACAACGATGCATCGCAGTATGTTGCGACTGTATGGTGAAGAGTTGCTGAAGGTCATCAAAGACGCAAAGAGTTTGCCACCTGCTGAGCATCCTGATTGTCTATTGCCACCTTATCGTTCAAAAAACAAAGTCCTATCAAAGGCCGTGCAACAAGCGATAGATGATCAAGCGCAGAAAATTGGTGTGCCTGCTAATGTGCTGATGCGTAAAAAATGGCTTGCTCAACTGTATGAAGTTGTGGCTTTCAACAAAGGCGTCAGTGAGTTGCCACAAGGACTAAAAGGTTGGCGCAATAACTGGATAGTGCATACCTTGATTCCAGTCATTGAGAAGCATAAAACTGAATTACAGCAAGGTATGGGTGTTCATGCTTAATAAGCGTGAATGTCTGTTGGAGTTTGCGCGTTGTTAATTATCAAAACCTCATAACGATCAGCGTTCAAATTGTCCATTTTGTAAAAAATACATTGCCTGTTTCGCAACGGATTTGTGGACTAGCATACCCGTATGTGAGACATGCATCACGATATGATCGGCAGCCGCTTCAATCTTAGTTTCTTGTATATATACTGTGCCGTCATGCATTAGATGTTCTGCTGATGGCGCATTATCTGTCTTACGCAATTTTCGATTATGATAGGCTAGGATAGGTTGCCCTAAACCCTGCGCTTTATTGCCAGCTATGACGCCAAGTTCAATACCTTTTGGCAAAGGCGCAACCGTGCCATCCAAAGCTTGCTCGTATGATTTACCGACAATCGCAGGAGCGAGTCGCCAAATATAATCGCCACTAATGCTGCCATTATGCGGCGTGCCTAGAGTCACACAGCGTCCAATTTTCCACTGAGGGTAGTGCGCTATAAAATCACGAATAATTAGCCCGCCTAAGCTATGACCAATGAGGTCGATGGGCTTGGCAGGATTGTGATTGCTCTCAAGCCAAGCGTTTAAACGTTGACTATTAGTCTTGATTCCATCACGTATACTACGGTAGCCGTATTGATGAGTCTCAAAACCTGCCGTTTGTAAGCGTTTTGCTAAAGGTCGCATAATCCATGCAGTTTGGTGCAGACCGTGGATGAGAATTACGCGATTTTTCTGTTGCATGTCTGCTCCAACATCATAAAAGTCATTTTGTGATATTCATCAATACTATCATCATTTTCTGATGTTATTTAATAGTGTACACAAAAAATAAAACCTCCAAGCCAGCTACTGACTTGGAGGTTTGTTTTCTTATAAAAAACTACTTATGATTTATCAAAGACTACGATTACAAATAGTTTTCGATACTTGGGCAAGAACACATGAGGTTCTTATCGCCATAAGCGTCATCGACACGTGCTACGCTTGGCCAGAACTTATGAGCGCGGATATAAGGAAGCGGGAATGCAGCTGTGTCACGGCTGTATGGGTGCGTCCATTCGCCGCTAGTCACCATAGCAGCAGTATGCGGTGCGTTGACCAATGGGTTGTCTTCTAGCGTCCAACCATTTTCGCCAGCTTTGGCTTGTAACGCTTCAGCTTTGATAGATTTGAGCGCGCTGATAAAGCGGTCTAGCTCTTCTTTTGACTCAGACTCTGTCGGCTCAATCATCAAAGTGCCAGCAACTGGGAAGCTCATCGTTGGCGAGTGGAAACCATAATCCATCAAGCGCTTAGCGATATCGCTTTCACTGATGCCAGTATCTTCTTTTAACGGACGAATATCGATGATACATTCGTGAGCAACGCGGCCGTTTTTACCTGTATATAACACAGGGTAGTGGTCTTTTAGTTCAGCGGCCACATAGTTAGCATTTAATAATGCCATCTCAGTCGCTTTTAGCAAGCCATCACGGCCCATCATGGCGATATACATCCATGAGATTGGTAAGATACTCGCTGAACCATAAGGCGCTGCCGATACTGCTGAGCAGTCTTTTTGCGCGTTATGTACAGGGCTTAGCGTATGGTTGGCCATAAATGGTGCTAAATGCGCCTTCATACCGATAGGACCCATACCTGGACCACCGCCGCCATGTGGGATACAGAAAGTTTTATGCAAGTTCATGTGCAGTACATCTGCGCCGACATCTGCAGGCTGCATCATGCCTACCTGAGCATTCATGTTGGCACCATCCATATAGACCTGACCACCATGCTTATGAATCAAATCACAGATATGACGAATGCCTTCTTCGAACACACCATGCGTCGATGGATAAGTGATCATCAACGCACCTAGACGCGCGCTATGCTCTTCACATTTAGCGGTTAGGTCATCGATATCAACGTTACCATTGTCATCAGTTTTGACCACAACCACTTTCATGCCCATCATCATGGCAGTCGCTGGGTTGGTACCGTGCGCTGACATTGGAATCAAGCAAACATCACGGTCAGTCTCACCCAATGATTCGTGATAGCGACGGATGGCAAGCAGACCTGCATATTCACCTGATGCGCCAGAGTTTGGCTGCATAGACACATCATCGAAACCAGTAATGGCTTTGAGTTGGTCTTGTAAGCTATCAATCATGGCGATATAGCCAGTGACTTGATCACGCGGTGCAAAAGGATGCACATTGGCAAATTCAGGCCAAGTGATCGGTAGCATTTCACTGGTCGCATTCAATTTCATGGTACAGCTACCAAGTGAAATCATGCTACGGTTCATCGCCAAATCTTTGTCTTCAAGCGACTTCAAATAACGCAGCATTTCATGCTCGGTGTGATGCGAGTTAAATACTGGATGTGTCAAGATATCATCGGTACGTAAGTGTGCACTATCAAGCGATACACTGGCTGCTTCAGGTAAGTCATGTGTTTTGCTGACAAACAGCTGAGTTAAGACATTAAAGTCTGTTTGATCACTGATTTCACTGAATGAAACGGCTAGTTTGCTATCGCCCAAACGCCATAAGTTATAACCAACATTGTCCGCGTTTTCAAAAATCTGAGTAGCCAGACTTTCTGAACCACAATCAACCACAACGGTATCGAAGAACTGATCATGTACCACGTTTAAGTTGCTGTCGTTAGCACCTTTAATCACATCTGCAAAGGCAGTGGCAAACGCATGGATACGCGTGGCGATGCGTTTAACACCAGTTGGACCATGATACACAGCATACATACCTGCCAAGTTGGCAAGCAATACTTGTGACGTACAGATGTTTGAGTTGGCTTTTTCGCGGCGGATATGCTGCTCACGAGTCTGTAATGCCATACGTAGTGCAGTATTGCCTTGCGAATCTTTTGATACACCAATGATACGGCCAGGCGCTGAGCGTTTGGCCTTGTCAGAGAAAGCAAAGTAAGCCGCATGTGGACCACCGAAGCCCATTGGGATACCAAAGCGCTGTGTGCTACCCAAAGCCACGTCTGCACCCATATCAGCTGGTGATTTTAGTAGCACCAAGCTCATGATGTCACTAACCACACTGACGTAGGTTTTGTTTTCTTTAACAGCTGCAATGACGTCTGTTAGGTCTTTTACGTCACCTTCAACACCGACGTATTGGAATAATGCACCAAAATAATCGCCTGATTTGGCAGTTTCGAAATCACCAACGACTATGTCCCAGCCAAAGTATTTGGCGCGAGTATTGATGACATCTAATGTTTGTGGATAGACGCGATCATCAACAAAAAACTGCATCGATTTGCTTTTGCTCACGCGCTTTGACATCGCCATGGCTTCAGCAGCTGCGGTTGCTTCGTCAAGTAATGAGGCACCAGCAAGCTCAAGACCTGTTAGATCGATACAAACTTGTTGAAAGTTAAGCAAGGCTTCTAGACGACCTTGAGCAATTTCAGCTTGATAAGGGGTGTAAGCAGTGTACCAACCTGGATTTTCGAGAACGTTACGTTGAATAACAGCAGGCATACGCACAGGCGAGTAACCTTGACCGATATAGCTTTTCTTAACGGTGATGTCATCTGCCATCGTACGTAGTTTCGCTAATGCGGCATGTTCGCTCATCGCAACTGGCAAGTCTAACTCTTTGTGCAAACGTACTGGCTCAGGCACGGTATCATTGATAAAGCTGGCCATATCTTGATAACCAACAGCGCTCAGCAGATCAGCTTGCTTGGTGTCATTTGAACCTAAATGACGGTAGACAAATTCAGCTTCGTTGAATAGTCCTTGAAAAGTATCAAACGTCGGGTTTTGAGAGATAGTCATGATAGTCCTTGATTAAGGGAGTAATAAAGTAATAAAGAGATTAACTAAAAATAACGGCATGGTGCATTAGACGTAGTGCACAAACTGATCTTGATCAAAGCGGTACTGGGTGTCGTAGACACCATTGTCAGCACGCTCGCCAGCACCAATCATCATAATGATATGTTGATCATTGTTTAAACCTAATAGTCGCTTCATGGCAGGCTCATCAAAGCCGCCCATCGCACAGCTGTCAAAGCCATGTGCGCGTAGTGCTAGCATTAGGTTTTCCGCCGCGAGCGAGGTGTTGTTGGTTGCCCAGTTTTTGGTGTCTTCAAAAGTATAATAAGGCGATTTAATCGGACCTTTTAAGCGTCTGACCACTTGAGTTGCGCCCCATTTAGCCGCTGATACCACATTAACTGGACCCCGTAAAAAGTCCAGTGCGACGACTTTGGTGTAGTAGTCTTTGACCTTTTTTGGTACAGGCTTGTCAGGGTATTCACGTAAGATTTGCTGAGCATGACTTTGCCAGATATCAGTACGAGCAACGACCGCAATCAGGCGTGCTGACGTTTTTGCCGCGTTTTGATTCATACAGTTCTTCACCGCACGTTTGCGATTATCAACATCATCGATGACATAAAATTCCCACGGCTGTAGATTGCTAGAATTTGGCGCCAACATGGCCAAACGCAAACAGTCTGCTAATACATCATCAGGTATGGGCGTGTCCGTAAAACGACGAACAGAACGGCGTGATTCAACCACGTCGCGAAACGCTTGTAGCTGCGGTGTATGAGTAGGCGTTGCAATGTTATCTTTAAGGTCAGTGTTGGTGCTCATATTAGGATCCATGCTGGGGATTGAATGATCAACTTGAGTCATTATTGAGTGCACTTCTTCAATATCATCTGACAAGTGATTGATACGAATAAATCAAATAGCGGTTGGAAGTAATAAACGGTATGCAGGTTTTGAGAGTAAAGCGTACAGATACCAGCTGCTGCTAGTATCTGTCATTATTCGAGTTTTCGATGTAATAAGGTATGATGAACAGTTACCTCTAACCCTAGCGCTGCTAGTAGATTAGAGTATCGGGCTGATATTACAGCTCGTTTTCGTACTCATCAGCAGTCAGTAATGCTTCGTAGTCAGCGATGTTGTCAGGCTTCATTCTAAAGAACCAACCTTCACCATATGGGTCAGAGTTGATGATTTCAGGATCATCTTCTAGTGCTTCGTTGATTTCCACAACTTCACCTGAGATAGGTGCATAAACGTCAGAAGCGGCTTTTACTGATTCAACCACTGAGATTTCATCATCAACAGCGATGATGTCGCCAACGTCTGGTAATTCAACAAATACCACGTCACCCAGTAGGTCTTGAGCGTGGTCAGTGATACCAACAGTGATAGTGCCGTCGTCTTCTAAGCGTAACCATTCGTGGCTGGCAATGTATTTTAGTTCTGCTGGGATGTTGCTCATGGTCTCTCTCCTACGTGATAGAGGTTAATTAACAAGAATAGTAAAGCAAGAATAGTAAAGCTAAATCTAATAGAGGCTAATAATAGAATTTATAAAGCCTATGAGTCAAACTGCTGCTTGCCATTACGGACAAATGGTAGTTTAAGAACGCGTACATCAACGAATTTACCTTTGCCGCGCAGATCAACTTGGACGTTGTCATCGTCTGATACGCTGGCAGGAATACGGGCAATCGCGATTGAGTTTTTGAGGCTAGGGGAAAATGTACCACTGGTAATGATACCAGTCTGCTCATTGTCTGTGCCTTGATTGATGGTCACCGTCATGCCTTCACGCAATACGCCGCGAGTCGTTAGTAGTAGACCCACTTGCTTCATTGCAGTGTTGTCCTCTTTTGACTGCTTGCGTTTGCTAACCATAGCAGCACGGCCGACGAAGTCACGCTCGTCTTTTAGCGCTAGTGTCCAGCCCATGTTGCACTCATAAGGGCTGATGGAGTCGTCCATATCATGGCCATATAGGTTCATGCCGGCTTCCATGCGCAAAGTATCACGTGCACCAAGGCCCGCAGGTCTGATGCCATTGGCTTTTAATTGCTCAAAGAACGCTGGTGCATCATCGCCATGCATGATGACTTCGACGCCATCTTCACCTGTGTAACCGGTACGCGCAACGAACCAATCTGTGCCTTCGATATCTGTTAGGTCGGCACCAACGAAAGGCTTGAGTCCTGCTAAGGTATCTGCCCAGCTAGGTTTGGCTTGTGCCAGTTTTTCTACGGCGTTTGGACCTTGAACAGCAATCATCGCAAGCTCAGAGCGCTCAGTGATAGCAATGTCAAAGCCTTCAGCGACTTTATGGAACTGTGCCATATCTTTATCGCGAGTGGCAGCATTAGAGACGATACGGTATTCAGTGGCTTCTTCATTCATCAAGTAGACGATCAAATCATCGATGACGCCACCTTGCTCATTTAACATACCAGAGTAGAGGGCTTTACCGACAGTTTTTAGTTTCTCAACATCGTTAGCCAGCAGTTTCTGTAGCCATGCTTTTGCATCGCTGCCTTTGATATCAGCCACGACCATATGTGAGACGTCGAACATCCCTGCATCAGTACGAACGGCTTCATGCTCTTCTATTTGTGAGCCATAATGAATCGGTAATTCCCAACCAGAAAAATCCACCAGTTTGCCGTCACTGTCGACGTGAGACTGATATAGAGGAGTGCGTTGAGGCGCTTGATTTTGAGCTTGGTTATCTTGAGTATCGGTCATAACAAATCCTTATGTGTACATCAGTCATACTCAAAAGTATAGAAACGGATGCGCATTATCATAGTAGTGAGAAGCAACATTGCAAGGTGCAAGTATTACATCAAAGGGTGGCACAAAAAATAAATAGAAAACCGTAGACCAAACAGACGCTGAACGTCGGTTTAAGCAATAGCCCTATCTGTCCTGTGACCTGAGATTTTCAACACGAATCATCACTATGTGGTTTTTAATCTAAACCTGCTATTGATGATAGCGTATTTTCTCCCCTTCGGTGGGTAAAACGTCGTCCGTTTTACCGCTCTCCAGATTTGTTATGCCTAATGTTTGAGTTATGCACGCTTAATAGCGTTTAACTAAACAATAATGACATGTGTTTTTTCAGTCCTTTTACCTGAGCGATTGGCAGGGTAGATGCGCCTTCGGTGGTCGTATAGCAATTATAGACATCGTATGACCAATGCGGTTTGATACGAGGCAGATGCTTACAAACTCTCTCCTGAAAAACGCTTTTATTATGAAAGGTTAATCGTATTTTTACAAGACATGAACCACATTAAAGTGGATAATTGTGGAAAAAATGACTGTTTGAGAGGGCAATCAGTACAATTATCAATAAATAGACGGTTTTTACGTCTGTGAAATTGTAGGAAATGAGAGGCGATTACCGATACCAAAACATAAAGCGACTACTGATAATCGCCCAAAATATGCTAACCTATGGCGATAGTTTCTGATAGGTTGTTTTTATGCATTGCGATATTTATAAATTTTTAAAACATGACGATATGTACGTCTATATTGCCCGCCCTGATTATCCAGATGATACCGATGAGATCAGGGATTGGTTGGGTGTTTTACCCAAAGATTTCCGTGCAGGCTTAGGCCGTAGTAAGTTTGTCATGCATCTAGATTTGGCAGCCACGCCAACGCTAGCCCGTGTTGATAAAGCAGAAGTATTGGCAAAACTGAAGTCACAAGGCTATTTTGTGCAGTTGCCACCTCAGGATGTCATGCGCCGCCAAGCTGAGCTACGTGCTCGCGAAGCGCAAGATAATATTTATGACTAGTATCTTTACTTTAAGGCGTTTTCTGCAAGGCTGTTTTAGACCAATCCTTGAGACGAGCACTTTAGAAAGCAATCAATAAAACGTTTAGTAAACATTTGGTCACATGCATTTTGGTAGAGAGTCGTGATAAACTAGCGACCTATCAAGTGTGCATGTCGATGATGTATTCGTTGTTACTGGTTATAGTAGAGCAGTATCTACTGTCTGTCTGCAAAAACGAAAATATGACGCATAATTTATAAATGCAAATAGTGAAACGCGTATGGACTGGTTAAAAAATATCGTACACATCTTACCGTTAGAAGCCATCAGTGATATTCTCGGTGAGGTTGCTATATGGTGGGGGCAGATGGTCAAAGACGTACCACCTGCCGATTTACCAATGTATGCTTACCTTGGCGGTGTCGTTATCGTATTGGTATTATGGTTGTTGGTCGCTCGTATGTTACCGAAACCACTGGGTGGTATGAGTTGGATGGTGCTGTTTGCTGTTTTATTAGCACCCAGTACCGCTTTGAATGACCCTAGTGTATTGGCACCAGCCAATATCAATGTCGTTTACGCTGTTATGATGAAAGATTTTGCGGGTGCGATTACTAACATGCTACCAATATTGGTGGTATTAGTGGCGGGATTGTTTGTTGGTTTTATTTGGCAACTCATCCGTGGTGCTTTTGAATCGAGCTTAGACAAAGCACGTAGAAGCAGTGCAGAAGATACGCAAGCGACGATGCAGTTGACGACAGGCAGTTATTTGCTAGGAAGTGATACATTAACTGAACAACCCGATGTCACTCCGCAGTCTGGTAAAACGCCTTTAACAGCTAAGGCCGAAACAGAGGTCAGCTTAAAGAAAGACAGTAGCTTAACGAAAAATTCTAAGATGGGTAAATCGGACAAGTTATAAAGCGGTTGTTAATAGTAAGCCCTTTACAAATAATTCAAAGCGCTGGAATAATAAAATAAGATTTT